>CALHST010000180.1 GCA_938038825.1 uncultured Paracoccaceae bacterium
TGGGTTCCCGGTTGCAACCAGTCGCCTTTGATCACGGGATCTGTGCTCATCGTTGCGCAGGTCACGATATCCGCGCCCTCAACAGCAGCTTGCAAGTCCTTGACCGCAGCGACCCCAAGCTCTGCTGCCATGGCGTCGGCCTTGGCGAAGGTCCGGTTCCAAACTGTGAACGAGGCATCCGGAAAGGCCGCAGAATAAGCTGCGTGCAGATTGCGCCCAACTGTTCCGGCCCCAACAATCAAGATCGATTGACTGTCCGGGCGCGCCAGCCGCCGCGCGGCGAGCAGACTGTCCCCTGCAGTTTTCCACTTGGTCACCAGATGAAAATCAATGAATGCGTCCGGTGACCCATCCTTGTCCGAGAACAACGACACAGATCCGTTGATCATCGGCTTACCCTGCGCCGGGTTCTTCGGGAATACAGTGGCGGATTTGACTGCAAGCCCCAGCCCGTCGATCCATGCGGACCGGCTGAGCAATGTGTCTGGGTCACGGTATAAAAACGTGTCGCCAATCTCGGCCTTTGGTAAATCGTGCCCCGCTGCTAAGGTATCGGTCAGAGATAACCAATCCAGCAGCGCGTCGCCTTCGCCCAACGAGATAAACGGAATACTCATGAAGCGTCTTGAGCGGTAAGCAGCCCTTCGGCGACAAGCCGATCTGCCCAACCTTTCGGCCCCTCAAACAAATGCGTTTTCCAGCCGCGCGCCTGGGCCGCAACGATATTGTCATCCCGATCATCCGCAAAGATCAGCGCGTCACCCGACAGACCAGAGGTTTCTTCCAGCATTTCATAGATCTGTGCAGACGGCTTGGTGACTTTCATGTGACCGGAGATGAAATCACGATCAAAATCGTTCAGAAAATCATAATGCGTCGCGGCATAGGCATAGCTTTCGACCCCAAAGTTCGTCAGCGAGAATACCGGGATCCCTTTGGCCTGCAACGCCTTCATCAAGCGCACCGAATGATCAATCACCGGGGTTGCCATCTGGATCCACTGGTCATGCCACAGGATAATTTCTGCCTTCCAATCAGGATAACGATCAGCGGTTGCATAAATCGTGTCTTTGAAGTTGTGACCCAGATCGACCAATTCGTTCATACCATGCAGATCAACTGCCGCAAACATGGCGCGCCTGCGGTCTTGCCCGATGGCGGCATCGTAAAAGCGTTCCGGCTGCCATTCGATCAGCACATTTCCAATATCAAACACAACGGCTTTAACTGTCATTTTTGCGCCTCACGTAGGGTGCGTTCCAATGCGTCCAGAAAACGACTGCGATCTTGCTTTGTAAAGCCTTTACCACCGCCTTGGCGAAATGGATCCGCGCTGCGCAGGTCTGTCATGAGGTCGCGCATGGCCAAAGCTTCGCGCACATTGGCTTCGGTCAAACGCTCACCATTGTGCTTAAGAACCTGCGCCCCACCTTCGACACACCGCGCTGCCAAAGGAATGTCGCCCGTGATGACAACATCCCCGGGCCCTGCCCGATCCGCGATCCACATATCCGCCACGTCCGGGCCTTCGGACACAATCACCACTTCAACAAAGGGGTTCTGCGACAGGCGCAACCCGCCATTGGCCACCAGTTTCATCGGAATTCTGTGCCGAGTCGCGACCTTTTCAGCCTCGGCTTTTACGGGACACGCATCGGCATCTACGAATAGAGTTGTCACGCGTACAACGCCTCGGCATGGAATGTGACGTGGTCTTCCATGAAAGTTGAGACAAAGAAATAGCTGTGATCATAGCCCGGTTGCAGGCGCAGGGTGGCTTGCTGGCGCTTTGCTGCGACCGCTTCGGCCAGAGCTTCGGGCTTTAGCAGGTCAATGAATTGGTCATTCGTTCCGGTATCTATCAAGACGGGTCCATCAAAACCTGTTTCGCGCATCATCAGCGTCGCGTCATGTTTGGCCCATGTGGTTTCATCTGTGCCCAGATAAGAGGTCAGCTGCTTGCGGCCCCAGTCGCTGCCTGTGGGATGCGCGATGGGTGCAAATGCTGAAACGGAACGGAACTGCCCGGGCAAGTTCATCGCAAGCGTAAGCGCCCCATGCCCCCCCATCGAATGTCCCGTGATCGCTTGTCGGTCCATATCCAGCGCGAATTCTGCACCCAGCAAGCCGGGCAGTTCGTCGGCGACATAATCCCACATGCGGTAATGCGAGGCCCACGGCTTTTCGGTGGCGTTCACATAAAAACCCGCGCCCTTGCCAAGGTCATAGGCGTCATCATCTGCCACATCATCCCCGCGCGGCGAGGTATCGGGAAACACCAACGCGATCCCCTGTTCAGCCGCCCATGCCTGCGCCCCCGCTTTGGTCATTGCATTTTCATGCGTGCAGGTCAGACCGCTAAGATACCAAAGAACCGGCACAGGACCGTTTTTCGCGTCCTCCGGGAGAAAGAGACCAAAAGTCATGTCGCAATTACACGCCTTGGATGCATGCGAATAGACCCCTTGGACACCACCATAACAGGCATTTTCTGATTTGATTTCCACAAGTTCCTCCATGGAGCGTCTTTTCGTTCAGCTTGGTGTCTCGCACCTTTTGTGTCAGGTCAAGTACACAACCTGCCCGAGAAATACCCTGCTTTGCCCAATCTTTGACCCATTTTCTGCCACAAAGCACTTCTAATCCTTTCTTAACGAAAAAACCTAGGGATGCCTGACATGACACGCTTTGGATTTACCGTTTCTGCTTTGCTGAGCTGCGCTATGATGGTGCCAGTGGCCGCCAACGCGGCACGCCACGGTCCAGACGTAACGTTGGATCAGCTGGAAGAAATCCAGAATGTCTCTCTTCAGTTTGAAGAGCATGCCCCCTTTACGCTGCGAGCAGAAGCCGAAACCCATTTCAAATTGGTTGGCCTGCCCACACAGCTTGAAACACTAAAAAACGAACGCGCGGCGCCACAGCAAAACATCTGCGCATCCATTCGTTCCCAGGCAGCAACGGCCGATGCGGCTCTGAATGAAGTTCTGAGCCTTGCTTTGGACTTCGACTACTGCGCGGACAAGCCCAGCTAAATACACACCAATTACCCCCCCCCAATAAAGCTGTGCGAGGTTCCCCAGATCCCGCACGGCTTTTGGCGTTTAGACTTGGACCCAAGCGATAACGGCTGTCACCGTGACAATGCTGATGACTGTGGACACAAGGATTGAGGCTGACACCCGTTGCGGCGCGACCCCATAATGCTGCGCTAAGATATAAACATTGCCTGCAACAGGCAGCGCAGAGGCCGAGATCGCAACAGCTGCAGTGTAAGGATCGACAGGGAACAGGACCAAAATCCCAATAGCTACAAGTGCAGGGTGCAACACCAATTTCCCAAAGCTGATCCAACCGGCAACCACCAAACGTTCCGCTGATTTGGTCGCCAAAGACGCACCAATTGCAAACAATGCCCCGGGTGTTGCTGCCCCGCCCAGAATTCTAAGAAAGTCGTTCATAGGATCCGGGATCGGGATTGCAAAACTGGACCATGTGAACCCAAGCACAATCGACACGATCATGGGGTTTTTGATCAATCCTACACCAACGGTTCGAAAGATCCCCAGACTCATCCGTCCGTCGCGCGCGCCTGTAATCAGGATGACAATCAGCGACGAGAACACGATCAGATCGACGGCGAGCAACAACATGATCACGCCCACAGCCGCATCACCCATCAGCAAAGACAGCATCGGAATTCCAAGAAACCCAATGTTCCCGATGGCCACACATTGCGCTTCGATTGCGGCTTCTTCGACGGACAGCCTGCGGATAAAGGCAACCACCGTCGCAATGCCATAGGCAAATGCGGTACCCCAGAAATACCCTAACAAAAGCTGCGTATCCCAGACCTCTTGCAGTTCAAGATTCGCCGCGAATCTAAAAATCATGGCCGAAAGCGCGAAGTAAAAAACAAATTTCGTCAGGTATGCCGTAGCCTCTTCGGTGAAAAACCGCGTGCGCCCTGCCCAATACCCAAGTCCGATAAGTGCGAAAAACGGCAGAGTTTTCAGAAGGATCGGCAACATGACTTTGGTCTTACTCTGGTCGTGACGCTGCGGCAAGCACAGGCGCGCGCTTGTTGAAATGACAAGGATCTGTTTATATTTCTTACGGTCGGAGGACACATGAACACACACTCAACAGAGCTTGCTCGCAAAGGAAGAAAAGTCGCTCAGGTTCTGCAGGGCGCCCATGACGTGTTTATGGTCCAAGGTTACGAAGGTGCAAATGTGGACGCAATTGCACGGGCCGCAGGTGTATCAAAAGCCACGCTCTATAGTTATTTCCCGGACAAACGGGCCTTGTTTGCAGCTGTTGCGCAAATCGCATGTGAAGAACAAACGCGTTTATCCCTAAGCTTTGCGGATTATGACGGCCCGTTCGAGGAACAACTTTACAAAGGGTGCCGCAGTTTTATGGAGTTTTTGTATTCGCCATTTGGCATGCAAATGTTCCGAACTGTCATGTCCGAAGCCGCCCGGTTCCCAGATTTTGGCCGAGAATTCTGGAATTCAGGCCCCGAGATGGCGCATGCACAAATGGTCGAGGCTTTCAAAGACGCGGTTGAGGCAGGCCACCTTAAGCCCATTGACGACTATGCCCTGGCCGCGGAGACACTGTCTGAACTGTGCAAAATCTATCTGCACCCGCGCCTGTTGCTGGGTGTTATTGATACAGTGGATCCAAAAGACGTGGATCGCGTTGCGCGTCATGCCGTTGATATGTTTATGGCGCGCTACGGCGCCTAACAGGCTTACTCTGCCATCGCGCTTTCTTGCAGGCGAACGGGGTCGGGAACTGTATACCCGCCATCTTTTGGGACCAAAAGTCCCGCGTCGCGCCAACTGCGGAACTGACGGTTCACACTCTCGCGGGCGCCGCCAACCAGTCGGGCCAATTCAGATTGCGACGGAAGATCCGGCAAAGAAATCGACCCGTCATCTTCTTCGAAACCGTTGTTCACAAAGTAGATCGACAAACGCCCTGCCAAAGAGTTCAGCGCGTGACTTTCCGCATAGCTGTTTGTTGACCGCACCCGTTCACAGAGCATGGCAAAGAAGTATTCGGCCAACACTTGGTTGCTATACAGAACCTGACGCAAATCAGATGCCGAGATCATTGAGACCTTAACAGCCCCCACCGCAATCACATCAGCGGCACGTTCTTTGCCATCAATCGCGGCCAATTCGCCAATCACTTGCCCCGCGCCCAACAACGCCAAGGCCAGCTCACGCCCATCAGGGCCAAAAAGCGAAATACGCACAACACCGCTTTCGACAATGGCCAGCGAATCGCCCATGTCACCGCGTGCAAAAATTGTTTGTCGGGCTTTGTAGACACGCTCGCGCCCTAACGAACGCAGGATATCCAGCGCATCTTTCAATTCTTCCGTGCGACGCATTGCGTGAATTCCCCGTCTAAGTCTTTGTCTAGATTACATGGGATAGAGAGGTGTGCAAAGGGCCAGAAATAACTCTGACCCTTTGCGACGCTGTATTCTTTCGGAACGACAGTCAAAAAACAGACTGCCTTTAAGAGCTCCGCTTTCGTACAGCGCAATGTAACTTTCCAGCCCACTCACATACTGGATAAAGACTGCCTTAAATAATGGCTTGGGCAACTGGCACAGATGTCGCCCAAGCCAAAGTGATGAAAGGTGCATCTGTCCGGCGCTCACGGGACGGGGATCTTAGAGCAGCCGTGCAGATCGGGAATTTCTTCCGTGGTCGACCCTTCCACTTGTAATATCAATAGGTCACGACTGATAAATAAGGTGTGACCCACATCACGTATTATTAAATTGTCTTCATTTTTTTACACTTCACAAAACCGTAGCGCCTATTTTTTAAGCCATTTGAAGCAATCTTGCAGGGTTTCCTGCCCATTTTCAGTGATTGGGGCACCATGGGCCATCAAAATCTTTTGTGTTGGCCAACTCAGAATCACATCCAACGCATCGCGCGTTTTTTGGCGTTTGGTGAATGCCATTCTGAATTTTCGGGGGACTGACGGTAAGAGACCTTCCATCAAGTCCAATCGCGCAATCACGGCGCGCCAGCCATGAAACCATCCCTTTGGAAACTGCTGTAGGATGTCTGTGAAAATTACGGTGCCGCTGCGGTGATGGAAAAAGACAACGTCATCCGTGATCACGTTTCCCCACAGAACCCGTTGATCAATTTCCGCAGCCCAAGCCGGATCAGGCACATCCCCAATGTCGGTATCAAAAGTCACGTCCGGGCGTTTTTGTCGCAGCCGAGGGGCAGCATGGATCCGCGCGGTTGGATAGGCCAGAGCCCAGTCACCGATGAATAGATGGTGAAGAGCATTGGGCGCGACAACCTCTTGAACAGGGCCCAAAGCATCGACGTGCGATTTAACCTGCGGCGTCAGCGCGATGGGGGACCATACAAACAACCCGCCAGAACGCAGTCGGATCAGGATCATACGCGTTGGATAGTGAAACCCGGCGGTCGAAACGGTATCGCCCTCCGCGATCCAGATCTCATCCGCAAAAGGACTCAACATCACAAAGCCTTAAACATCACCAGCGCATCAGATTGCACATCGGACCCAAGCGGCTGAAAGGCGCCGGGCACCCGCCCGACGATCTCGAACCCATAGCGTTGCCACAGCGCCACTGCGCGGGCGTTGCTTTCTACGACGAAATTAAACACCATGCCCTGAAACCCCAGTTCTTTGGCTGCGATCAAAGCGTGTTCCAACATCGCACGCGCCACACCGCGACCTTCGGCACCCGGCCCCGTGACAAAGCCACAATTGCAATAATGCGCCCCGCCGCCCGGTCGGTTTTCCTGAATGTAAAATGTTCCCAATGGGACGCCATCAGATTCTGCCAGATATGCCCGCTCACTCAGCCAATAAGCCAACGCTGCGTCACGCGAAATCCCACTGTCGATGGCATAGGTCTGGCCCGCACGAAAAACGGGCTCTAACATCATCCAGATCGCATCGGACTCTGAGTGTGATGCCGGGCGGATATCGATACTCATAACGCGATCTCCATATCTTGATGCGGGATCCCTGCGTCCATGTATTCGGCCCCAACAGGCGAAAAACCAAGGCGCGTATAGAATGCAATGGCTTCAACCTGAGCCCCCAAAAGCGCGCGCCGCGCGTCGCAATTTCTGCAAATGTAACTGATCATATCGGCCCCGATACCATGGCCACGACGATCCTGATCAACGCAAACGCGTCCAATTTTGGCTGTTTTCTCAGTGACTTTGAACCGCGCCGCACCAATGATATGGCCTGCATCAGTGGCTATGATATGGGTGCAACCGACGTCTGTTCCGTCCAATTCGTCTTCGGGCGGAACACCTTGTTCTTCGACAAAGACGGTCCATCGCAGCGCCATACACGCTGCGATGTCTGTGTCATTTTCCGCGATGCGGATCGTTATGTTCAAGGCAGATCGTCAACCGACGTAATGACCTTGCCCAGCAAGCCATAATCAATGGCCTCTTCGGTGGTCAGCCAGAAATCACGTGCAGTGTCTGCAGCGATCTTTTCAGGCTTTTGGCCCGTGGCTTCGCCAAACAGGTTGTTGAAACGCTCCATCATGATGCGCAGCTGCTCGGCTTGGATCATCATATCCGTCACTTTGCCGCCAATACCGCCCGAGGGTTGGTGCAGCAGAAAGCGCGTGTTGGGCAGACAGAACCGGTTTTCTTTCTGCGCGCCGATAAAGATCAGCGCACCCGCGCTTGCCACCCAGCCAGAACCGATGCAGCGCACTTCCGGTTTGATGAACTTGATGACGTCATGCACCATATCACCGGATTCCACATGCCCACCGGGCGAGGAAATATAGACGTTGATCGGATCGTCACTCTCTTCGGCCAAGGCCAAAAGGTGCGTTACAGCCTGACGTGCGCTTTTGTCGTCAATGCCCCCCGTGATCAGAACTGATCGGGATTTGAAAAACAGTTTCCCGACATTCGGGTCCTGTGCGTCGTCTTTTTTGTCGTCGTCGTCGCTCATATAAATGTGCCTTGTCATTAGAAGATCACCACCGATCGGATGGATTTGCCTTCATGCATTAGATCAAACCCATGGTTAATGTCCTCTAAAGACATGGTGTGTGTAATCATAGGATCAATCTCGATTTTTCCGTCCATGTACCAATCGACGATTTTTGGCACATCTGTGCGGCCGCGTGCGCCGCCAAAGGCCGTACCGCGCCAGCTGCGACCTGTCACCAATTGGAACGGCCGTGTCGAGATTTCGGCACCCGCAGGGGCCACGCCGATAATGATCGACTCGCCCCAGCCTTTGTGGGCCGCTTCCAACGCGTCGCGCATCACTTGCACATTCCCCGTGGCGTCGAACGTGTAGTCCGCGCCGCCACCAGTCAATTCAACCAAGTGCGCAACCAGATTGCCGTCGACGTCCTTGGGGTTCACAAAATCCGTCATGCCGAATCTGGTGGCCATGTCGATCTTGTCAGGGTTCAAATCAACGCCAACGATCTGATCACAGCCTGCCATGCGCAATCCTTGGATGACGTTCAGGCCAATGCCACCGAGGCCGAACACGATACAACGCGACCCGATTTCGACCTTGGCGGTGTTGATGACTGCGCCGATCCCTGTGGTGACACCACAACCAATATAGCAAACCTTATCGAACGGTGCGTCCGGGCGGATCTTGGCCAGTGCGATTTCCGGCAGAACTGTGTGGTTCGCAAAGGTCGAACAGCCCATGTAGTGCAGAATCGGCGTGCCATCGAGCATGGAAAAGCGCGACGTACCATCGGGCATCACACCCTTGCCTTGGGTTTCGCGGATCGCTTGGCACAAGTTGGTTTTCGGGTGCAGACAATAATCACACTCGCGGCATTCCGGCGTATAAAGCGGGATTACATGATCCCCGGGCTTCAGGGACGTGACACCCGGGCCAACTTCCAGAACTACCCCTGCCCCTTCATGCCCCAAAATCGCTGGGAACATGCCTTCGGGATCTGCACCGGACAATGTAAACTCATCCGTGTGGCAAATGCCTGTGGCTTTAATCTCGACCAGAACCTCTCCCGCTTTGGGGCCTTCAAGGTTCACTTCCATTACTTCCAACGGTTTACCGGCTTCTAAAGCCACGGCGGCACGGGTGCGCATATCGGAATCCTCCTTCACGTCGTTTGCGCGAATGTCCGTGAACTCTGCTGACATTGCAAGCCCACATCAGCACGCCTAAGCTGGGCGGATGACCAGATTATTCCTTGCGCTTTGCGCCACTTTGACTGCCTGCGCTCCACCCCAAATTGTGCACACCCCGATAGACCCTATGTGTAACGCAGATGCGTTTAAGGATCTGATTGGGCAAGACTCGCAAGCCACAAACGCAATTCCAGACCCAAAGCGCGTTTTGCCGCCCAATTCAGCGATCACCAAAGACTATCGCCCGAACCGTACCAATATCGACCTTGATGCTACGGGGACAATCACGCGCATCTGGTGTGGCTAAACGTCCGCAAGGGTCGGTGGGCGGGCGCTTTTGCTTGCAAAGCAAACAGAGCCGCTCCGACCCTTATTTTTCTTTGCGGTACACTTTGTGGCAATCCAAGCATCCTTGACCCGTCATGGGTAAGGTCCCGCGCAGGTCTTCCAAATTGCGAACCCGCAATGTGGTTGTAGCATCCCAAGCTTTGTTAAGAGACGCCGTAAATCCAGCGTAATCGTCCCAAATATTCGGCAAAGCTTCACTTTTGGGATCAAAATGCGGCTCTTTGAACAGGGCCTCCGCTTCGCCCAGATGGCGCGCAATAGCCGCCTTTGCCCCTTGGGCGGCAATCACATCAAGGGCGCGCGTGCCTTTGGCCATGTCTTTCAACAGGTCCATGGCCTTTCCCACAGCTTTCATCCCGTCCATGCGGGCCATTACTCCGGGGTCTTTCACCCCTTGGTGCGCCAAGGCCGCAGTCGCCAGCCCCAGAACCATCACCATAGACATCACAGATCTGCTCATGACCCAAAGACTATCCCGGCTCGACTCGAATGGCGACTCAGAATAGAGTAGAACAAAATGTGAACATTTATCCGCCATCATGCCTGACACCACATCTCAGCAGCGCCGCATCCTGTCGCTTTGGTTTCCCCGCCTTGGTGCGGATTGGTATATCCGTCGCCATCCCCAATTGGCGGGGCAGCCTTTGGCCATCGTTGACACCACCGGCAACGCACAAACCATCGCGACCCTGTCACCCGAAGCTCAGGCGGCGGGTGTCCATCCCGGCCAGCCTATGCGCGATTCCCATGCCATGTGTGAGCGTCTGATCACACGCAATCGCAACATTTTGGGCGAAATACATTTCCTCGCTGTTTTGCGTCGCTGGGCCGGGAAGTTCTCTCCTTGGGTGGCCGAGGAAGGCTCCCAAGGACTGGTCGTTGATTTGACCGGCTGTGCCCATTTATTTGGGGGAGAGGCCTCTTTGATGCATGTGGTGCAAGACGATTGTCATGACATGGGTCTTTCTGTGCAAATGGGCTTGGCCGATACACGGGGTGCTGCCTGGGCATTGGCGCGATATGCGGAACGCGGCGTCGCGTCTGAGCGGTCTGGTGACAATATCAACCAAGAAGCCCGTGCAACCCGGTCGCGGGCCGGCAAGCGCCGCCACTGGACCAAGGGCGGAGCCGCCCCTGCTGTTAAGGTAAACGGTCTTTCTAAAGGATTACGTATCGCACCGTCCGGGCAGACTTATGCGGCCCTCGCGCCTTTGCCAATTGCTGCGCTTCGGCTCAGCGAGGACACGGCTGCACAGCTTGCGCGATTGGGGTTGCGGCGGGTGTCTGACCTGGTGGGCCAACCCCGTGCTTCCCTTGCCCGTCGCTTTGGCAAAGGGCTTGTTTACCGCATGGATCAAGCGTTGGGTTCTGCCCCGGAACCCGTGTCCCCCGCCAAGCCAGAAGACCATTTCGCAGTGCGGCTTACCTTGCCTGAACCCATTGGAATGATCGAAGATATGCTGGCAGGCATTGATCGTCTTTTGCCGCATCTGTGCCGCCAACTTGATATCAAACGCCGCGCCGTTCGGCGTTTGCGGCTTGAGGCACACCGCGCTGATCATGGGCTAGAACATATCGACATCGCGCTGGCCCGCCCATCGAGCGATCCGCACCGCATCCGCCCGTTGCTGGAGATGAAGTTGGACAGCATCGACGCAGGTTTTGGCATCGACATGTTGCGCCTGCAAGCCATCCAGACGGAACCCGTCTATCAGACCCGCGCGGCAGGACATCTAGAGGCGGGGCGGGCCGTCGCGGATCGGCTTGCCAAGACCGATGCGTTGGATGATCTGATGGGACGGCTGGGCGCGCGTGTGGGGATGGAGGCCCTGACACGTCTGCACCCCGCATCCAGTCACATCCCTGAAAAGACATGCAAAATTCTGGCTGCAGCATGGTCCAAGCCACCGGAAGACGCTTGGCCAAAGCCCCCCGGCCCGCGCCCTGTTTTGCTGTGGGATCCTGAAATTGTGCAGGCCCCCGACATCCCGCAACTGCCCGCCGAATTCCGTTGGCGGGGGCGCAACCATACGCTGATGCGCGCCTCGGGGCCGGAACGCATCGCCCCGGAATGGTGGCTGGATGATCCCAATTGGCGCACGGGAACGCGCGATTACTGGCGCGTTACGGTCAAGGATGGGGATGATTTATGGCTGTATTTTGCGCATGGCGGGGCCCTGACCCCCGGCTGGTTTTGTCAGGGCGCATTTGCTTAACAGGGCGTACGGCAGCCATGCGTCATCTTGGTTAACGTTTCGTATTCTGGAACAGCAGCGACAGCAGGCCAAGGATGGCCGAGACAATGATCAACAACAGGGACACGGCGTTCAAAACCGGGGTAGAGCCTTGCTTCAGCTTATCAAACATCGTGATGGTCAACGGCGACTCGGACCCCACCAGCATCAGTGTGGTGTTGAAATTCTCGAAACTCATCAAAATCGACACCACGGCCGAAGCCACAATTGCAGGCAGCAAAAACGGCAATGTGATCTGACGGATGGCCCCCCATTGGCTGGCCCCTAGGTTCAGGGCAGCCTCTTCCAGGCTGGGGTCAAATTTCTGCAAGCGTGCGGAAATCACCAATGTGGCAAAGGTGGTGATAAAAGAAAACTGCCCCAAAATCACAAGGATCAAACCGGGGCGCAAGCCATCGAACCACAGGCCCGTGGCGTCTTCCAGCGTGTTGGCGACAGTGCTGGAAAAAACAAGGATCGAAATTCCAAGGATCACACCGGGAATGATCAGTGGCAACAGCATCAAGATATATAACAGGGCTTTGCCGCGAAAGCTGTGACGCACAAACAGGAAGGCGTTGCAGGTGCCCACGGTCACCGCAAGTATCGACACCCAAAACGCAACAAAGGCCGACGTGCCGATGGCGCGCATGATCGAGCGTTCGTTGAACACACCGATAAACGGAGCCTCAGAACCGAAGAACCACTCCATGGTAAAGCCCTCCCATGGGAGGGACGGGAAAACGCTGTTGTTAAAGGCAAAAACGCAGACAACCGCCAATGGCAGCGCGAGATAGACAAAAAACGCCGTCACATAGGCGCGGTAGCACCATTTGGTGAAGGTCGGTTGGGGAATGGATGGAATCATGCGCGCCCCATCGTTTCTGAAAGGGACTGCCCGGACAGTTTCAGCCCCAAGAACACCACAAGGGATGACAGGATCAGCAGCAGAAACCCAAAGGCAGAGCCAAGTTCCCAGTTAAATCGGGTGATGAATTGAGTATAGATCATGCCCGTAAACCACAGGCTGTCTTTGCCGCCCAGCAGGATGGGCGTCAGGTAGTTCCCCAGCGAAAGCATGAACACCACGATGCAACCCGACACGATGCCGGGTTTGGCATGTGGTATGACAATCTCGCGCAGGATGGCCGTGCTGGAGCCGCCCAGATCATAACCCGCCTCGATCAGGCTGTCGTCAAGGCTGTCCAGCGTTGTGACCAAAGGCACCACCATGAACAGGATCGACGTATAGACCAGCCCAACCATGATGGCGGCATCGTTATACAAAAGCTCAACAGGGCCACTGACAAGGCCCAGGTATTGCAAAACGTTGGAAACCACGCCCGTTTCGCGCAGCAGGATCATCCAGCCAAACGTGCGCACCAGTTCGGACACCCAAAAGGGGATCATGCACATCAGAAACAGGGTGGTTTTGGTGCGTCCACGGGTCAGTTTCGCGATGTAATAAGCGATTGGAAAGCCAAGGATCAGGGTCAACACAGTGGCCAAAATCGACATAATGGCAGTGCGTGCAAAAGTGCGCCAATACAGCGGCTCCCCGAAAAAGGCGGCATAATTGCCAAAGCCGGTTTCATAGGTGCGGGGACCGGTTTTTTCGCTGATCGACACCACAAACAGTCCGATATGGGGCAGGATGATCAGGACGACCAACCACAGCAGAATGGGCGCCAGCAGAAGGTAGAATCCAAGGCGTGAGGTGTCAGACATGGCGTTCAATCCTGTGCCATGGCGAAACATTGCGCCTGAGTGGGGTGCCAGCGCGTCAGCACCGCGTCGCCCTTTTGCACAGCAGTGCTGCTGCCGGTTTGGGGCAAGGCCACTTTCATGTGCGCACCGTTGCGGTCTGTGACAGTCACCATGCTGTTGGCCCCATTGAACAGGACGGATTCTATGATGCCTTCGCTGACGTTTACCGCGTCTTCTGGGGCGCTGCCGGGTTGGATCAGCTCGATCACCTCGGGGCGCAGGAACACTTGTGTTTCTTGGCCAGCGTTTAGGGACGCGTCATGCGTTTCTAGGCTGAGCGTTCCCCCGGTTTGCGTGGTCAGTGCCAACGTATTGCCGTCACGTGCGGTGACCGTCGCGGTGATGATATTGGCATCCCCCACGAACCCCGCAACAAAGGCGGTGTTGGGGCTGTGATAAACCTCGTGCGGGGTGCCGATTTGTTCGAATGTCCCATTGTTCATGACGGCGATGTTGTCGCTCATGACAAGGGCTTCGGATTGATCATGGGTGATATATACAAAGGTGGTGTTGAACGCCGCTTGCAGCGATTTCAGCTCGACTTTCATATGTTCGCGCAGTTTCAGATCCAGCGCGCCCAAGGGTTCGTCCAGCAGTAAGACATCCGGTTCCAGAACCATACAACGGGCGATGGCCACGCGTTGTTTTTGCCCGCCGGACAGTTGATCTACGCGCCGGTCGGTGACGCCCGGAAGACCGACGCGGTCCAAAACGCGGTCGACCCGTGATTTGATGTCAGACTTGGACACGCCACGTTGGCGCAGGCCAAAACCCACATTGTCCCCAATGTTCATCGTGGGAAACAGGGCCAGATGTTGAAACACCATGGACACGGGGCGTTTATTCGGCGGCACTCCGATCATGGATTTGCCCTTGATCTGCAAATCCCCGGCGCTGGGGGTTTGGAACCCCGCAATCATGCGCAGCAGCGTGGTTTTCCCACAGCCCGAAGGCCCAAGGATCGAAAAAAACGACCCTTGGGGAACGTCAAAGCTGACATGGTCAACCGCACGGAATGTGTCGAAATCCTTGGTCAGGTCGCGGCACATCAAATCAGGGGGAGAGTCGGTCAAAATGCAACCTCGTAAAGGAAAAAAGGGCACCTGTTGGCGCCCCTTCAGGTCTGTGCAAATGCGTTATTTTGCAGCGTTGATCCGGTCGAGTGTGGCGCCTTCCATGGCTTCCAAACCAGCAGGCACCGGCGGGTACCATTTGATATTGTCGATGGCCGCTTGGTCAAAGCTGCCCTGATACCGGGCCTTTAGGTCCGCGCTGACACCCGCATCGCCATCGACTGCCGCGGTGAAGTTGCCAGCGGTATTGGTGATCATGGCCGCAATGTCGGGGCGCATCACGAAGTTGATCCAGTCATAGGCGGCATCATCCGCGCGCCCCCGGGCTGGCAACACAAATGTGTCGATCCAGCCCAAAGCACCCGCCTTGGGCGCGACAAAGGTGATGTCAGGATTGTCCGCGTTCAGCTGCCAGCCGCCTGTGTCCCACGCCATAGAGGCCACGACCTCACCCGAACGCAGCAGGTTTTTGATTTCGTCCCCGCCACCCCAATAGGTTTTCACATTGGCTTTGCAATCGGTCAGCTTGGCTTCGACCTTATCCAAAATCGCTTGATAGGCCGCAGGGTCGCCGTAGGCCGCAAACGGGTCCAAATCCATGGAATAGGCAAACCCGATCAATGTTGGGCGCTTCAGACGGTATGACACTTTGCCCGCAAGGGACGCATCACACAGATCTGCGTAATCCTGCACATTGCCGGCCTTGGCCGTATCCACGACAAGACCACTGGTACCCCAAACATGAGGCAAGCCATAAACTTCACCGTCAAATGTTGTGTTTCCGGCTGTTGCGCTCAACATTGAAGGAATGAATTGGCCTGCATTCACGCGGGCCATGTCGATGGGTTTATAGATCCCAAATTCCTCTTGTGCGCTGGTGATCCGGTCTTGGCTGGGTTGGGCTAAATCAAACCCACCGCCATTTGTGGCGCGCAGTTTGGCGATCATTTCTTCGTTGTTTGAGGTGGTCACTTCCACAGTGTGGCCTGTTTCCGCCTCGAACTTGGCGATGACCTCTTCCGGGGCATACCCACCCCACGTGAGCAGTCTTAAAGTGTCCGCGTGCGCGATGGGTGCAGCGAGTGCCGATGCAATGACGATCGACGGAATCAATGCAGTCTTCATGGGATATGTCCCCCTCTTGGATAAACAACGTGACGATAAAGATTAGGTTTTTGTAACAGCAGTAAGTCAAACCTACGCGTGTATGTCCATGCTTATGAATATGCAGCGACCCATATCGCGCAATTCAATAGGTGGTTTGGGTCAAATGGCTTCGTCTTGTGACGTTGGAACCAGGTGCGCAGTTTTTAGCAGCAAGGAAACTTTATCTGTGCCAACGTGTCGGCCTGTTCTTTTGTTATTGCGCTGTTTTTTCGCAACCATGCCCAAAAACGTGTCATGCGGACAATCCCGCCAAGGACTTTCGGCGCACCGTGGTCAATTGCGCCATGATGGACAGGGCAATTTCCTCTGGGGTGACGGCCCCGATATCAAGCCCTGCGGGAGCCTTCACCGCTTGGATCAGCGCAGGCGCAATGTCAGTCGAGGCCAGTTTGTCTGCCAGCGATGCGTATTTACGCCGGCTGCCCACAAATGCCACATGATCTGATTGCGTCGTCAACGCGTGTTTCAGGGCCACAAGGTCACCTTGACCTTGGGTCGCAATCACAATGGCGCGGCGGCGATTGGTGGTGATATGCGGCGCGTCTGGTTCCAACAGCACTATGTCCCAGTCGAATGTCGGGGCCAAGTTGGCCAAGGCCAGAGCCACGGGCGAGGCCCCATAGATCACCAATTCAGGTTTGGGCAGACACGGTTCGATAAAGACGTCAATTGTCCCCTTGGACGGGCATCCGTTGCGCGCCATGTGAACCCCGTCGATGGTATCACCGGGCTGCGCGCCCTTGGTTTCCAAAACGTCTTCGGGCGCGATTGAGATCAGCTGCGGATTGCCGTCCTGCAAGGCTTGCTGTGCCGCTTTTGCCACCGCCGATTTGGTACATCCGCCCCCAAGAAATCCATGCAGTATGGTGCCATCTGCCCTTAGTAACGCTTTGGCCCCCGGTTTAGCCGCAGTGGCCCCTGCTGTGCGCACAATTGTGGCGATGGCATAAGGTTCTTCGCGGGCACGCAGATCATCCAGAGTGTCCGCCAAGTCAGGATTGAGAAGCTCGGCAGGCATCATAGGCGTGTCAGCTCCGGTTCCAGCGCGGCAAGGTTGTCCAACGTATTGGCCGCGGCAAACAGGTCGATATGAGGCAAGGCTGCGGCCATGCCTTTGGCCGTGGCTTCATAGTCTTTCCACCCTTTGAGAGGGTTCAGCCAGATGATCTTGCAGCCTCGCTTC
>CALHST010000181.1 GCA_938038825.1 uncultured Paracoccaceae bacterium
CGAAGACATCGGGCGCATCACGGCAGAGGTCATTTCGGCAGGCATCCCCGGCGACAAATTGGGCATTCATACCCATAACGATACCGAAACGGCTGTTGCAGGGTCGCTCGCGGCTGTCTCTGCCGGGGCACGTCAGATCCAAGGCACGTTGAACGGATTGGGCGAACGCTGCGGCAACGCAAACCTGACTGCGCTGATCCCGACTTTGCTGTTAAAGGCACCGTTCAAGGACCAGTTTGTGACCGGCGTCAGCGTTGATGCGTTGGCCGATTTGACCCGCATCTCGCGGATGCTCGACGACATTCTGAACCGGGTGCCGATGAAACAGGCGGCTTATGTCGGTTCGGGCGCGTTTGCGCATAAGGCGGGGCTGCATGCCAGCGCGATCCTGAAAAACCCGACCACCTATGAACATATCGACCCCGCGTTAACGGGCAATGCGCGCATCATCCCGATGTCGAACCAAGCAGGACAATCCAATCTGCGCCGCCGTTTGGCCGAGGCAGGCTTGGCCGTGGACAAGGGCGATCCGGCTTTGGCACGCATTTTGGATCGAGTGAAAGCGCGCGAGGCGGAGGGGTACTCGTATGACACGGCGCAGGCCTCGTTCGAGATGCTGGCGCGCGAAGAGTTGGCACAGTTGCCCGAGTTCTTCGAAGTCAAACGCTATCGCGTCACAGTCGAGCGGCGCAAAAACAAGCGCGACCAGATGGTCAGCCTGTCCGAGGCCGTGGTGGTGGTGAAAATTGACGGTGAAAAGAAACTGTCCGTATCGGAATCCATGGATGAAACCGGCAGTGATCGCGGCCCGGTCAATGCGTTGTTCAAGGCCTTGGCCAAAGATCTGGGGCGCTATCAAGCGTTGATAGAAGACGTGAAACTGGTGGATTTCAAAGTGCGTATCACACAAGGCGGCACCGAAGCGGTCACGCGGGTGATCATCGACAGCGAAGACGGGCAGGGCCGGATGTGGTCCACTGTGGGTGTGTCAGCAAACATAGTAGATGCCTCGTTCGAGGCATTGCTGGATGCGGTGCGCTGGAAACTGGTACGTGACGCTTAGATGGCGTTTGACGACGATCTGAACGCCTGCGCAGCCATTGTGCAAAAGGGCGATCCGTGGCGGTTTCGCACTGTGATGGCGGCGCCTGTTACGGTGCGCGAAAAGCTGTTCCCGTTATATGCCTTCAACGTGGAAGTGTCGCGCGCACCATGGGTCACGGCCGAGCCGATGATTGCAGAGATGCGCTTGCAATGGTGGCGCGATGTGCTTGAGGAAATCGCAGGGGACGCCCCCGTGCGCCGTCATGAGGTGGCCACGCCGCTTGCGTGCGTCTTGTCCGTGCAACAGGCCAAGGGTTTAGATCAACTTATCGCGGTACGGCGTTGGGATTGTTATAAAGATCCGTTTGAAGATGCATCGCATCTTGAACGATATTTGCGCCAGACGTCCGGCGCGTTGATGCACACGGCCGCAGAAATACTGGGCGCATCACGTGGCGCTGCCGAGGCGGGGTTTGGTCTTGGGATTGCCAGTTGGATGATGGCGGTCCCTGCGCTTGAGGCGCAAAAGCGTGTGCCTTTGGTGGATGGAAGCCCAGAAGGGATTGCGGCGCTTGCCAAAGACGGCGTTGCCGCACTTAAAACCGCGCGGTCTTTACATTCAGACCGCAGCGCCACGCCTGCCTTTTGGCCTGCAAGTGGTGCGGTTCAGATCTTGAACGCCGCTGTGTCGCAACCGGGCAGAGTGGCAAGCGGCACGTTGCCTGAACCCAGCATACTAAAATTCGCGATCAAAGCGGCCTTGGGGCGCTGGTAAGCCGTTAGAGGTTATGCCGGAGTTGTGCGTGGCCGCATGACCAGCCAGATCAATGCGCCACCGGCCACCAACAAGAACGGGGTCATCGCGTAATTCACCGCCGTCCAGCCTGCAACGGGGTCTCCGCCCACACAGTTCATCAAACCGCCCGACGCCAATGAGGCCAACGTAACAGATCCAAACACGATCAGGTCGTTGATCCCCTGCATCCGGCCACGCTCTTGCGGGGTGTGCGAGGCCGTCAGCAACGTGGTGGCGCCGATAAAGCCAAAGTTCCACCCTATGCCCAGCAGAAACAGCGCCACATAGAAATTGCCAAGATCAACGCCCGACAAGCCCACGACGCCAGCACCGGCAAGGATCAGCAGGCCAAGGCCCATAATGCGTTCAACACCAAAGC
The DNA here is from genome assembly GCA_938038825.1 of uncultured Paracoccaceae bacterium. Taxonomy (GTDB): domain Bacteria; phylum Pseudomonadota; class Alphaproteobacteria; order Rhodobacterales; family Rhodobacteraceae; genus Aliishimia. Next base: position 2,220 of record CALHST010000181.1, read on the forward strand.
GGTTGATCATGTGCCCTGTAAAGAAAGAGGGCGCGAACATGGCCAGCACGTGAACAGTCACCACGCGCCCCGCATCCATTTCAGAATAGCCACATCCAACGACCGCCAACGGGGTTGAGGTCATGACAAGGTTCATTAACGCATAACTGACGGCTGCACAGATCACCGCGACTGCGATCTTGGGCTCGCGCAGCATTTCCATGCGGGTGCGCCCGTGGCCGGTTTCGGCCGTGTTCTGGACAGGGCGGGGAATGCGGATCTGCCAAATGATGGCAAGACCAATCACGTTCAACGCAGCAATCGCGTAATAAACCGGAACATAGCGTTCCTGATTGGCGATTCCAGAGCCTTCGGACAGATAGGTGGCAAGCTGGGGCCCAATGATGGCGGATAAAAGCCCCCCGGCCATCACGTAAGAAATGGCTTTGGGGCGGAAGCTATCGGTGGCGGTGTCCGCGGCGGCAAATCGGTAAAATCCTTGCGCGGACATATAGATCCCGGTCAGGTAACTGCCAAAGAGAAACAGCCAGAAATTGGGGATCGTCAGGGCATAGGCACAGACCAAAGCCCCGGAAAGCCCGCCAACCGCACCAATCGAAAACCCAACGCGACGCCCGAACTTCTGCATCACGTGGGACAGCCACGGCGCGGTGGTCATGGACCCAAAGACAATCAAGGAAATCGGCAGCGTGGCAAGACACAGATACGGCGTGATCTGCTGTCCGGCGAGGCCACCAACCACAAAGACCATGGGCATTTGCGAGCCCAGAAAGGCTTGCGCGGCGACAAGAACGGCAACGTTCCGTTTGGCTTGAGTATCTTGGGTCATGGATGTCATGGCGCAAGGAGTAGACCTCTTGTTCTGCGCCAGCAAGCAGGTAGGGTGGTTTGCGCAACGCAATGTGCAATGGCGCACAAAACCCGGAGGGACCATGCGGATCATTACCTGTGACGCCGATGTGGCAGAGGGGGCCGCATGGCTGGCCGAACAGGACCTGCGCTGGCGGGATGCGTTGGCGCAATGCGGGCCTTTGCCGCTGCGCCGAAAACCAGATGGATTCGCCTATTTGTTGAATGCCATTGTCGGTCAGCAAGTGTCGATCGCCTCTGCGGCTGCCATTTGGAAACGTCTGGAAGATGCCAATCTAGTGACGGAACGCGCCATTCAAAATGCAGTTGATGACGATTTACGCGCTGTGGGGCTGTCGCGTCAAAAAATGAAATATGCGCGCGCCTTGGCCGAGGCGGGTATAGATTACGTCGCTTTGCGCGATGACGCCCCGGAAGACGTCATCAAAACCTTGGTGGCCGTGTCCGGAATCGGTCCCTGGACAGCCGAGATTTATGCGATGTTTTCACTGGGTCATGCAGATGTGTTTGCGCCGGGGGATTTGGCCCTGCAAGAGGCCGCGAAGGTTCTGTTTGATCTGCCCGAGCGCCCTAAGGAAAAGGCGTTTCGTGTGATGGCCGAAGATTGGTCACCATGGCGATCTGTTGCGGCCCGCGCGCTTTGGGCCTACTACCGCGTGATAAAAAACCGAGAGGGGATCAGATGACACGGGTTTTACAAGCAGGCCGTAAAGAGCCGCAATCAGGGGTGACACGATCCGTTGTGGTGTTCTTGCACGGATATGGGGCGAATGGCGCAGACCTTTTAGGCTTGGCCGATCCACTTGCAGAGCACTTGCCCGATACGTTGTTTGTGGCGCCCGACGCGCCCGAAGGCATTCCCGGCATGCCCATGGGGCGTCAGTGGTTTCCGATCCCGTGGATCGACGGATCGTCGGAAGAGGAATCCGAACGCGGCATGATGGCTGCGGTGGAGGATTTGAACGCCTTTTTGGACGCGCTGATGGTGGATGAAGATGTGATGCCAGAACAAGTTGTCCTGTTTGGGTTTTCACAAGGCACCATGATGGCACTGCATGTCGCCCCGCGCCGCGAAGACGCCGTTGCGGGTGTCGTGGCATTTTCGGGCCGATTGCTGCGCCCGGAAATGTTGGCGGATGAGGTTGTGTCGCGCCCGCCCGTGCTGTTGGTGCATGGGGATCAGGATGATGTGGTGCCGCCCCAATCTTTGCCGCAAGCGGCGGAGGCGTTGCAGGAAGCCGGGTGGCAGGACGTGTTTGCCCATATCATGAAAGGCACAGCCCACGGGATTGCACCGGATGGTTTGAGTGTGGCCTTGGCCTTTATGCGCGACAAGCTGAGCCTGTAGCGGATAGTTTGGGGAGCGAGGCTCTGCCTCGCGCTCCGAGGTATTTTTGACCAAAAGAATGGGGGAGAGGCGAAATAGGCAAGTCTTTGGTCGTTGTTGTTTTGGGCGCTTTGGCTTTGAGTGTTGCGGCAAGCTGGACTTGGGTTCCGTCCACGTTTGACGATGAGGTCGTTCCGTTCGAGGCTCAGATGGGACGTCTGATTGTCGCCGGTTGGAGCGGGAAGGATGCGCCTGACGGGTTTAGTGGGCATTTTTATGCTCTCAATGCTTTGGATGCAGCATTTCAAGAAGAACCTATCGTGCATAGTTTTTGGGATGTGGATGCTGTTGTGCTGTTTTTTGACTCTTGGGAGGATGCGCGGTCCCAAACGGGCCATGTTTTTCACGACACGATCCTGGAACAAACTGAGGGCAAAGACCCAGAAGACAGCCTATTATTTTGGTCTGTCTCGGTGACCAACAACACCACGAACGAACAGAAATCTGTCCGTGTTGTTGCATTCAATGCTGAAGGTCTTGCAGACGTTCCAGTGGAGTGCCAAGCCGTGTCCGCATTTGACACGATACGTTGGATGTCCCCGCATAAGGCTGATAGTCTTGCGCTTGAGAATACGGTGGCACGCGCATCGGATTGCGTCGCACGTTTCGTGCAAGAGCAATAAGTGCCGGACGCGGAGCGTCAGCAGATCAGATCAAAGTTTTGGTCTGGTTTTTTGCTGCGTTTGGCCCGTGGTTCGTTGAAACCAAAATTGCGTGTCAGGTTAACCAGTTTAGCTTTGAAACCCGCCAGAAACGTGATGGTCGTGGCGCCAGTGTGTTCGTCTTTCCAAAAGGACAGCATCGTTCATTCCCCAATATAACGATTTATGACCAAACAAGATCGGGGTGTTTATGTAATCAAACCCGCGATGTCGTTTTTATGCGCCCAAGATGACACAACGTCGAGTGAGGGATTCCGTACCTTCGCGTTTGCCGGGAAACGCGTGGATGCGTCACGAAACTGTTAAGGAATGCGGGCACACATAGGATCGACATCTTGTGTGTCGCAAAGGGGTTGTCAGTTGTCGGACACGAGATATAGTCACCCCTAAGAGCCGGGTCCGGGGGGACCTAGAGCCGTCCCCGGAGCCTGTGGTCTATTTGGCCAGTCAAGGCAGGGAACAGAGTCACTTATGCAGACCAGTACAGCAGATTTCAGGGTTGATTTTACGCGAAGCCCCTCATCGTTAAAGCATCACCCGGCGTTGGTTTTGAACGCGGATTACAGGCCATTGTCGTATTATCCCTTGTCGCTGTGGCCTTGGCAGGAGGCTGTGAAAGCCGCCTGGTTAGAGAGGGTGGATATCGTTGCGGAATATGACGAGGTGGTGCGCTCACCCAGTACGGAAATCAGGATCCCGTCTGTTGTTGTTCTGAAAGACTATGTCAAACCTCAAAAGCGCGTGGCCTTCACGCGCTTTAATTTATTTCTGAGGGATGAATTCCGCTGCCAATATTGTGGATCGCGTGGGGATTTGACGTTTGATCATGTGGTGCCGCGCGCCAGTGGGGGCGTGACTTCGTGGCAAAATGTTGTGGCGGCGTGCAGCCCTTGCAATCTGCGCAAAGGGTCGAAATCCTTGCACCGCACGGGCATGTCTTTGCGCAAGCCGCCACGCCAACCGGCCGCCGAACAATTGCGCAATATGGGGCGTAAGTTCCCGCCCAATTATTTGCACGAAAGTTGGATGGACTTTCTGTACTGGGACGCTGAACTGGAAGCGTAAAGCGCGCAGTTGAGTCCCGACGCGGTTGGAAGCCGATGGCGCACATATGCGCGCCGGGCATTGGCATTGGGCCAACCGGCGTCGCAAAATGGGATGACTGGAACTCTCAGGGGCGGCAGGCCTGCCGATAATACATAGATGGCGGGTGCGGGGGCTTTAATCCCGAAACCCAAGCGGTACGCAAAGGTGCGAACCATCTAACCTGAGCGTGCCGCCTTGGCCCGACTTATGGGATGCAGGCTGTCTTCAGCGACACGGGTGTGCAATTGCAGGACACGGTATCGCGTATTTTTGTAAATGCCTGGAAAAGCAGGCGCGCGGTCCGGTGACATCCGGGTAACCCGCGCCTGTTTGTATTTTACTCTGCTGCCTTCAGCTGAAAGCCTTTTTGGATCATGTCCGCAGGTTCCACTGGGTATTCGCCGCTGAAACAGGCATCGCAATATTGTGGGGATGCTTTGTTGCGCCCTTTGGCCTCGCCAACTGCGCGGTAAAGCCCATCAAGCGAGATGAACTTCAAGCTATCCACATTCAAATGCTCGCGCATTTCTTCTTCAGACATCGTGGCCGCAAGGAGCTTTTCGCGTTGCGGCGTGTCCACGCCATAGAAACAGGGCCATGCCGTCGGGGGGGAGGCAATGCGGAAGTGAACCTCTTTCGCGCCGGCGTCCAGGATCATTTCCTTGATCTTGCGCGAGGTGGTGCCGCGTACAACGGAATCGTCCACAAGGATCACCCGTTTGCCACGGATCAGCGCACGGTTCACATTAAGTTTCAGCCGTACACCCATGTTTCGAATGTGTTCTGTCGGTTCGATGAACGTGCGGCCCATATATTGGTTGCGGATGATGCCCATCGCAAAAGGGATGCCGGATTCCAGTGAAAAGCCGATCGCGGCGGGTGTGCCGCTGTCGGGCACGGGGCAAACAAGATCGGCGTCTACGGGACTTTCTTTGGCCAATTCGCGGCCAATGTTTTCGCGGGTTTCATAAACAGAGCGTCCGCCCAGAATGGAATCGGGGCGCGAGAAATAGACATGTTCAAAGATGCAGAAGCGCGATTTGGCCTGACGGAAGGGACGCAAGCTGTCGATCTTGCCGTCCGAGGTGATGACAACCATCTCGCCGGGTTCAATCTCGCGCACGAATTCTGCGCCGATGATGTCGAGCGCACAGGTTTCGGAACTGAGCGCCCAGCCGTTTTCGCCGACTTTGCCCAGGACCAAGGGGCGTACGCCCAAGGGGTCGCGTACACCGAGCAGCTTAGTACGGGTCATGGCGACCACGGAAAATGCGCCTTCGACCCGACGCAAAGCATCTTCCATACGTTCGGGGATATTGCGCTGCAGGGAACGGGCCATCAAGTGGATGATGCATTCGCTGTCTGATGAACTTTGGAAGATAGACCCACGTTCGATCAATTCGCGCCGTAAGCTGTCTGCGTTGGTGATGTTGCCGTTATGGGCAATGGCTGCGCCGCCCATGGCAAATTCACCAAAGAACGGCTGTACATCGCGGATCGCAGTGGCGCCTTTGGATCCAGCGGTAGAGTAGCGCACATGCCCGATGGCCAAGGGGCCCGGCAGCATGTCCATCACATCAGAACTGGTGAAATTATCGCGCACATAGCCAAAGCGACGGACCGAGTTAAATCCCTGTTCAGGATCGTGGGTCACGATCCCGCCGGCTTCTTGCCCCCGATGTTGTAAGGCATGCAGGCCAAGGGCCACAAAACTGGATGCATCTTGGGCGCCGATAACGCCGAAAATTCCACACTCTTCCTTGAGCTTATCATCATCAAAGGGATGGGCGGGGGGCATTAATGCGTCTGTCACGGAAGGGCAGCTCCGAATCCTGTGAGGGCGTGAGTTGGGGTGTACCAACTCACGCCCTGACTGTCATCCAACTATCACAATCCTTTATACGATTGTGACACCCTGAACCCAATGGCCTCCTGCTCTGGTTGTGATCTTGGGATCGGGCACCGTTCTGGTGAGGGGCTTACCACAGCCCCATGGTTGGAGGTTACGCCGCCACAGCGTTATGCGTTGGCCCATGAAGGGCAAGGAATGCGCGCGCATCAGCAAAGCGCAGCGAATGGAAAAAGGCGTCGGACATAGGGCGGGCATGCAGCAAGGTGCCGGTTTGGGCCCAAATCATTTCTTCGGTTTTCAGTCCCAAGGTGCGCATCGACACAGAGGCGCGTTCAGTGGCACATATTCCGCGGGTGCCGGAAAAAGCAGCAAGTGGGACACTTATGTGATCCGTATCGGCGTCAAAGCTGAGAGGGGCTTCAAGGCCAACAAGTGTGGCACCGGGCAATACCATCGCAGAACAGTTTCCAAGGGTTCCGGCCGGGACATGGAACAGGTCATCAGAGGGTTTGACCCGCCCAACCCATGCGATTTCGGCAAAGCCACCATCCAATGTGGCAACCGCGTCCCCGGGATTGACGTGACCGGCGGCTTTCCAGCCTGTGCGGGTTTCAAGCTGTGTGTCATTTGTGATGGTCAACATGGCACCATTCGTTGGAACGGTGGCAGTAACATGAGCAAATTCAGTGGTATGGCGGCTAAACATGGTTTGGTATCCTTGTCTTAAGTTTCTATCAGTGGCGGCGTCGTTTTCGACTTGTGCCATCAAGAAAGCGCTTGGATTCTGCCGTGATAAAGACACAACCATGGCGAGAATACGGCTCTGTTCACGGAAATGGCCAAATTTGCCCCGCTTGCGCCACACCGGAGCCGCGCAGGCAACGCAATTAGACTTTCGTTAACCATAACGCGTTGAAATCGCTCCCTTTTTGGCGTTCCTCTGTTGCGTAGCAGCGCGAGAATCACGGCGATTCGGTGTCGGGGTCCGCATTTTTTGCACATTGACGCTGGGAACCTTGTGCGCAGGGCCAATCCCGTTTGCTGACCCGCCAAACAAAAACGGCGCGTCACTGTATGGCGCGCCGATCTTAAATCGTTTTAGATGTGGTTTAGAACTATTGGCCAGACGTACAGCTGGACAACAGCGTTTCATATTGCTGTGCAAACCAGCCCAAGGCCTGTTCTGGGTTCTGCTCGGCGATGCGGCCTGAGAACTGGGAAAACACCTCGGCAGAGCGGCTGTCGTCCACAATGGTGAATTCCTGTCCTGTGATCACAGTGTCATAAAGGAAGAACGCAATCGCAACCAACAGGATGCCGCGTACAACACCAAACAGGAAGCCAAGCCCCTGATCCACGCCACCCAAGGCAGAGCGTTGTACAAGTGACGAAAAGAGGGGGGTGAACAAGGACACGATAATCAATGCGGCCACAAAGACCAATGTGAACGCGCCCACGATGCTAAGTTCGCAGCTATCAGCCACAAATTCGCCGACCACCGGAATTTCACGAACCAAGGGTTCCACGCGCGGTGCAAACAGGAACGCCACGATAGCCGCCGCGATCCAACCAATGATCGCCATCGCTTCGCGCACAAGCCCGCGCCCATATGCCAGCAATGCTGATACGACGATGACCAATGCCACGACGCCGTCGATTGGGGTTAAACCTTCCATGGATGCTCTGCCTTGTTGCCTTTGTCTCTGGTGTGACGCTTATCCAGCGCCAAATATCTCGCCGACAAAGCTGGTCAGATCCGGCATCTGCGACATGGTCATGCCGCTTGATGCCCGAGCTTTCCCGCCTGACGGTGCGATGGCTGTGGTGAAACCAAGTTTTTGCGCTTCTTTCAACCTATTTTCGGTCTGAGGCGCGGGTCTGAGCCCGCCAGACAGGCTGATTTCGCCGAATACAACGGCGGCTTCGGGCAGGGCACTATCTTCGCGTGCAGACAAAAGTGCCGCCGCCACGGCCAGATCCGCCGCAGGTTCCGTCACTTTCAAACCGCCAGCGACATTCAGGTAAACGTCGAGCCCCGCAAACGGGATTCCACAGCGCGATTCCAGAACTGCGAGGATCATCGCAAGTCGGGATCCGTCCCAGCCAACAACAGAGCGGCGGGGTTGAGAATGCGGTGTTGGTGCGACAAGTGCTTGAAATTCCACCAAAACCGGGCGGGTTCCTTCGATGCCTGCAAATACTGCAGAGCCCGGTTGCGGGGTGCCGCGTTCTGACAGAAACAGGGCCGAGGGGTTGGTCACCTCTTGCAGACCACGACCCGTCATTTCAAACACGCCGATTTCGTCCGCCGCCCCAAAACGGTTTTTGACAGAGCGCAAAATGCGGAATTGGTGACCGCGTTCGCCTTCGAAATAGAGGACAGTATCGACCATATGTTCGACAACACGGGGGCCCGCGATCTGTCCCTCTTTTGTCACATGTCCAACAAGAACGACAGAGATGCCGCGCCGCTTGGCAAAGGCGGTCAGTTCATGGGCGGCGGCGCGCACTTGGCTGACGGAACCCGGCGCACTGTCCACTTGATCGGACCACATGGTCTGGATCGAATCGATGATGGCAAGGCCCGGTTTTTCGGTTTCCAGCGTGGTCAGGATATCGCGCAGGTTCGTGGCGGCGGCCAATTGCACCGGCGCGTCACCCAGCTCCAGACGCTGGGCGCGCAGGCGCACTTGCGCAGTGGCTTCTTCGCCTGAGACATAGATTGTTTTAACGCCACTGCGCGCGAAAGCGGCCGCAGCTTGCAACAGAAGCGTGGATTTCCCGATGCCGGGATCGCCGCCCACAAGAGTGGCGGATGCTGCAACCATGCCCCCACCCAGAACCCGGTCGAGTTCCGCAATGCCGCAATAGGTGCGGGGGGGCGGGGCCTCTTCCGTGTTAAGGTCCGTCAGGACAATGGCGTTGCCGCGTTTTTTGCCCAGCGACTTGGATCCGGCTTGCGCAGAAAGGCCCGCATCTTCGGACATGGTGTTCCATTCGCCGCAATTGTCGCAACGCCCGGACCATTTAGAGAATGTCGCCGCGCAGGCGGAGCAGGAATAGGTGATTTTTGCCATGGCGGAGTGGTGCCGCATGATGCAGGCGGGGGCAAGGGAATTTCTATTCTGTGCTGGTTGCAAGACGCGCTTTGCGCGTGCGTTCCGTCTGCCAGCCAATCAGGATGGAGGTCACAATGAGTGCGGTAAATAGATAAAGCCCCCATGCGACTTCGATTTTGCCCAGGCCGATGCCTTTGAACAGGGTCACATAGACCGCGATCAGGAAAATATCAGCCATCGCCAGTTTGCCGAGCAAGTTCAGCGCCGGTTCCGTGCGGGGCGAGAGCAGGCGGAAATGCAACAGCGCAAGCCCAATCGTTTTGAGATACGGCGCAAAAAGCGCAAAAGCGGTGACCACAAGGGCCAGAAACACATCGGTTTTCCACAAAGATTGCAGGCCCGAGATGACCGAAATTTCGGACAACCCAAAGAGCGGCAAAAGACCTGCGCGCATTAAAGGTGCGAACCAGGCAACGGGATACAGGATGAGGAGTGACAGGTTTAGGTATTTGATCATACGGGATATCTAAGGCGTCTGCTGTCACATTGCCACGCTGCGCGTGACGATATTTTTTAGGGGGCTGTCTGCCCCCGTCGCGTCGTACCGACACGACTCCCCCGAAGGTATTTCGGACCAAAAGAAAGGATTAGCGGACAGATTCGATGGGACCGTCTGCGCTGCCAGAGATGAATTGACGCAAATAGGGGTCGTCTGCGCTGTCCATGTCGGCCACTGGGCCGGTCCATTGGATCACACCGTCATGCAGCATCGCGACTGTGTCCGCGATGGCGCGCACCGAGGACATGTCATGTGTGATGGTCATGGCCGTGGCGCCCATTTCCACGACGATTTCGCGGATCAGATCATTGATAACGCCGGACATGATGGGATCGAGGCCTGTTGTGGGTTCGTCAAAGAAGATGATTTCGGGCTCTGCGGCAATGGCGCGCGCAAGGCCCACGCGTTTTTGCATGCCCCCGGAAAGCTCACCGGGAAAGCGATCTGCCACATCGGGTTTCAGGCCGACACGGCGCAGTTTTTCGATGGCAATCTCGCGGGCTGCGTCTTTGGGTTGTTTGAGAGAGCCGCGCAGCAGGCGGAACGCCACGTTTTCCCAGACGCGCAGGCTGTCAAACAGTGCACCTCCTTGAAACAACATGCCAAAGCGGGCCAAGAACGCATCGCGGTTGCGAAGGGCTGGTGGTTTGCCATCCACGAGGATTTCGCCTTTGTCGGGGGTGACCAGACCCAGCACGGATTTGATGGTGACCGATTTGCCCGTGCCAGAGCCGCCAATGATCACCAAGGAGGTGCCTTTGGGAACGTCTAAGGTGACGCCGCGCAGGACCTGATTGGTTCCGAAAGATTTGTGGATGTCATTCAAAGCGATCATATGGAAAAGAAGATCCCTGTCAGAATGAAGTTTGCGGCGAGGATCAGCACGGCGGCTGCCTCGACCGAGGATTTTGTGGCACTGCCGACCCCTTGGGCGCCACGTCCTGAATTCATGCCAAAATAGCACCCCATGAGGGCCGCGATAAAGCCGAACACAGCGCCTTTGGCGAGAGAAGACAGGATGTCGAGCGGTTCCAGAAATTCGACGGTGTTTTTGATATAGGCGGCGGCGTTAAAGCCCAAAGTGCCTGTGGCCACGGCATATCCCCCGAAGATGCCGATGATATCACCCACACCCACAAGGATCGGCACGGTGATCAGTGCCGCCAGCACGCGGGGCACAGTAAGATACTTCATGGGGTGTGTGGACAAGGTGACAAGGGCGTCAATTTGTTCTGTGACCTTCATCGTGGCGATTTCAGCCGCGATAGAGGAGGTCACGCGGGCGGCAATCATCAAACCAACCAACACGGGCCCCAGTTCACGCACCATGCCAATGGCCACGATCTGAGGCACGACGGCTTCGGCATTGAAGCGGGCACCGCCGGCATAGATTTGCAAGGCCAATGCCCCGCCAGTGAAAATGGCTGTCAGGCCAACAACGGGCAATGACAGCCAGCCGATATTCAGCAGGGCAATGCCAAATTCGCGTCCGTAAAAGGGGGGGCGGATCATGTGCGACAGGGTTTGACCTGCAAAGATCGCAACACGCCCAATCGCGGCAAGCGCAGACAGGACGGCCGCCCCTATGACAGCAAGAAAGCTCACTCGATCACGCGGCGGGCGTAGCGATTGCCCAAAGAGGTCAGAATTTCATAGCCAATGGTGCCGGCCATATCTGCAATTGTGTCCACAGATTGGTGGCGCCCGATCAGTTGCAGGTGGGTTGGGTCGTCGTCGAGGTTGGTGACGTCTACGGTGATCAGGTCCATGGACACACGTCCAACACACGGCACCCGTTGATCCCCGGCATGCACATGCGCATTTGGGCCCATGGCGCGGATCAGGCCATCGGCATACCCGGCAGAGATGGTGGCGATGCGGGAGGGCACCGTAGCAGTCCAGCTGTTGGCGTACCCCACAGTTTCGCCCACAGCCACGTCGCGGCATTGGATCACGGGAATATCCAATGTGACCACGGGGCTGGCATCTGCGAAGGGCAATCCACCATAAAGACCAATACCGGGGCGGCAGAGATCAAAATGATAGGCCGGGCCCAGCAGGATGCCACCGGTGGCCGCCAGTGACCGGGGGATATTCAGCCCATCGGTCAGCCCACGAAACACGCGAAGCTGTTCAGCGTTCATGGGGTGTTGGGGGTCGTCCGCGCAGGCAAGGTGAGACATCACCAGGCGCGGTCCCTGACTGAGCAGCATGTCCTTGACGGCTGCCCATTCGCTGGGTTCCACGCCAAGGCGGTTCATGCCGGTGTCGATCTGTACGCCAAAGGGATGGCCGGGCAAAATTTCAAAGTGGCGCAGCATTTGATCAACTGAATTGAGCAGTGGGATCAACTGATGATCGCGGATCAGATTTGTGCCCGTGGGCATATGGCCGGAAAAGACAAAAATCTCGGCGTTTTGACCAAGGGCACTGCGCAATACAGCACCTTCTTCGGCCACAGCCACAAAGAAACGGCGCACACCTTCACGCGCCAATCGGCGCGCAACGGCCGGGGCGCCCAGCCCATATCCATTGGCTTTGACCACAGCTGCGGTTTCGCAGGCAGTCTGATTGTTCAGGTCACGCCAGTTTTGTGCCAGCGCATTCAGGTCAAGAGTCAGTGTCGCAGAAGCCATGATGGGGTTGTGACATGGGACGCGCCCGCGTCAAGAGGATTTCACAACCTGCATCGGCGCATCTTCGCGTGTTGCGTAATGGGTCAGACGGTCTTGCAAGGTGCCCACATGCAGTTCCAGCTTATGCCCGTCCGGGTCAAGAAAGTAGAGAGAGGCGCCTTCGCTGCGATTGGATTTCCACGTTTGCGCGTTGGCTTTGATCTTTTGGGCCAGTGCGTCAAAATCTGC
>CALHST010000182.1 GCA_938038825.1 uncultured Paracoccaceae bacterium
GAAAATAGCCATCAAAATCAACGTCACAAGGATCGCAATGACGGTCCATTGTGTGAAGTTGGCAAAACCAGCAAAGGTTTTTTCCTGAACTTCGATATCCATTTCACCGTGCTTGTGATCGGCCATGGTCTGTTTCCTTACTAAAACGTCTTGTCTGTTGCGAGATCGCGTACCGGATTCCCCGCCCTATGTCACGTGGCCAAATGGGCGCAGGCGCTATCGATGCGTGTGCTAAAGCACACCTTACGCTGCGTCCCCGTCGGATTCCATTTCCTGACCCAGTCGAAAGCCGATCCGCGCCGGTTCCGCGGCATCCACAGCCTTGGGCAAAGCGCGTAGAATCACGTTGGTTTGCGTCACATGTTGGATCATTTGCATTTTGGCACCCGTTGGGTCGGACCCATAAAAGGTAATCACATCCGGATCGAAATACCCCATCCCTTCAATCCGCAGCACACCGGCCTCGCCACCTGTAAAACCCATCGCAACTTCGTGGTCTTGATCCAGAGACTTTTCAAACTGCTGAATATACATCACAATCCGCTCATAAGCCCATTGTGCGGGGCTTTTGGTTTTGGCCTGCTGAGCCACGTTTTCAGGAACAGGCTGTTCGCCATCCGGATCCTGAGTTGCCGTGTTCACTTCATACCGGCGCGGCAATGCGTCTGCTTCGGCGGCCTCGGCGGCTGTTTTTATTGTATCGCCCATTGTACTTTTTCCTCCTTACACCGGGATTTCGGTGGTGTCCTTGATATCTTCCATAACGAAACTTGCCGAAATATCCGATACCGGAACGCGTCCGATCAAATCTTTGTAAAATCGGTCATAGTCGGCCACGTCGCGCACACGCACTCTAAGAACGTAATCCAAATCACCGCTCATCCGATGCGCACCCACAATTTCCGGCATCGCCCGCACGACGGAGTCAAACTTTGTCATCCAGTCGGGGTCATGGGCCGACGTTCGGATCAGTACCAACACCTGAAGCCCCCGGCCAACTGCGACTGGGTCAACTAAGGTGACCCGCCCTGTGATCACACCAGCGTGTTCCAACGCCCGCAATCGACGCCAGCAAGCGTTGCGCGACAAGTTCACACGGTCGGACAGCACATCCATCGACAGACTGGCGTTCTTTTGAACTTGGCGCAGGATCGCGCGATCTATGTCATCCATTTCGATCATTTGATGGGATGGTATCCCAAAAATTTTCGAATCCATACAGAAATTTGAGACACAAAGGCGCAGATAGGGGAATACCCTTCACAGCAGGCCCCAATGAAGGAGACCCCAAATGCCAAGCAGTCTGACAAAACCGTTCACGGACCATCCCGCCAAAGTGGGCGAAACCTATTTCGAACATTTCAGAATCGCTGCGAGCTTTGCGATGTTGCTGCTGATGGCGGGTGCTGCTGCGGTTATTCATGCTTTGGTGCCCGCGTTGTGCGAGACAACGGCCTCTGACATCATCAAGCGGTTGCATGCGAAAATGTCGGCGCGTCACTGACATGCCCAGTTGGGACGACATCGCGTGACGCCAAGAGTTCGCAGGGACAGCAATCCGTGTCCTGCGCCCGCGTCAGAACAGCGCTTAAAAAGTCTGACCAACTGCTGTCGTCATCGTATCTGCCGGTGATGTCAGGCCATGCCCAACGTTATTGGTCTTTGCGTTGATACAACCACGCCCCATCGTCACGTTTCACACGCGTTGCGGCGCCTGACTGATAGAGATGGCTGAGATGGGCGATGGATTCGACCAAGGCCAAGCCATATTCGCCTTCACCGATTTTACGCTTGAACAAGGGCGCGAAACATTCGGCTGCGGTTTTGGGCTCGGATATGAAGTCCAAAAGACGTTTCAGCCCGCCGTGATGGTTGTCGATCAACTGACGCATCCGCGTTGGCAACCCTGTGAAAGGCAGCTTGTGTCCCCCCAAAACCAGATGATCCTCGCGCGCCATGGGGGCAAAGCGTTCGCAAGCCTCTAACCAGTCACCAATTGGGTCTGCCATCGGTTCTGTCGCATAGACACCGATATTCGGGCTGATGGATGACAGGATTTGATCCCCGGCGATGATCAGATTGTCGTCGCGCGACCACAACGTGGCATGTTCAGGGGCATGGCCATTGCCAATATGCACGTCCCATGTCCGCCCTCCGATATCCAATACATCGTCTTGCTTTATGCGGGTATAACCAGCGGGCATGGGCCACACGATATCTGCAAAATTGAAAGGACGGTCGTTGATGCGAGCATTCAGAACGTCTGGATCCATCCCAGCGCTTTTCCAAAACTCGACGTTTTCCGGTGTCGCCTTGTCTTGCACGTCCAGCGTCAACATACGGGCAAATAACCACGCTGTACGCGTTGTGATCAGCTCGGCCCCGTGTTCCTGCTGAAACCAACCGGCAAGCCCCACATGATCCGGATGGTGGTGGGTTACCAAAACGCGGTTCACAGGCCGACCGGCCAAGGGTCCATCCAAAAATTCTTGCCAGATGGCGCGGCTTTTCTTGGATGAAAAGCCTGTGTCGATCACTGTCCAGCCGTCGCCATCATCCAGCGCATAGATGTTCACATGGTCCAACTTCATCGGCAACGGCAGGCGCGTCCACAACACACCGTCTGCCACTTCAATGGCCTCACCAAAGGCGGGCGGGTCCTCCCAAGGGTATCGCAATCCGGGAGGTGTCGTTTTAAGCATTAGGAGACCAATTCGTCAGGTGTAAGTGCATAAAGGTCTTCCGCGCCTATCGTGGCTTCCGCCAAAAGGCCAGTATGTTCTGGAAGCAAACGCTGGATGTAGAACCGCGCCAGCTTTTCCCGTGCTCCGCCCCGATCTGCCATCGCAGCCATCAAATGCGCATGCCCCCCCAAGACACGGGCAAAGCCGCGCAGGTAAGACACTGCACCTGCAAACCGCTCATTCAGATCTTGTTGCGCTGTCAGCCATTCGGTGGCTTCGCGCAGGGTTTCCGTAGCTTGCCAGACTGGTTCTGCCAATTCGGGCACCACATCGCGGGCGGCTTCTGCATGGGCTTCGATTTCGTCCAGCAAAGCGCCTGCGGCTTCGCCCCCGTCCATCATTTTTCGTGCCACAAGGTCCATGGCCTGAATGCCGTTTGTCCCCTCATAGATGGCGGTGACCCGGACATCGCGCGAATATTGGGCAGCGCCCGTCTCTTCGATCACCCCCATGCCGCCATGCACTTGCAGGCCAATGCGTGACACGTCCATTCCGGTTTCTGTACCAAACGCTTTTGAGATGGGCGTCAGCAACGCCGCACGCGCTTTCCAGCTTACGTCATCTGTGGCTGTCCCCATGTCGATGGCCACCGCACACATCAACGCGATTGCGCGCGCCGCAAAAACGTCCGCCTTCATGCGCATCAACATCCGACGCACATCCGCATGATCCACAATGGTGCCTGTTCCCGCAACAGGAGTGCGGCCCTGTTTGCGATCCAAGGCATAAGCCAACGCATGTTGGTACGCACCTTCAGCCACACCGATACCCTGTCCGCCAACGCCCAAACGCGCATTGTTCATCATCGTAAACATGGCCGCCATGCCGCCTTGTTCCGGCCCAACAAGCCAACCCGTGGCGCCTTCGTAAGACATCACACATGTCGGGGAACCATGCAGCCCCATCTTATGTTCCAACGACACAACTTTCAGGCTGTTGGCAACGCCCGGCTCACCGTTTTCATCTGGCAAACGTTTTGGAACCAAAAACAACGAAATCCCTTTGGTCCCCGCAGGCGCATTTGGCAAGCGCGCCAAAACCAAGTGGCAGACGTTGCCCGAAAAATCATTGTCCCCCCACGAGATATAAATTTTCTGGCCTGTGATCGAAAACGTTCCATCGCCATTGTCTTCAGCCTTGGATGACAAAGCACCCACGTCAGACCCCGCCTGTGGTTCCGTCAAGTTCATTGTCCCCGTCCACTCACCCGAAATCAGTTTGGGCAGATACAGTTCTTTGATCGCGTCGCTTGCATGATGCTCCAGTGCTTCGATCTGCCCCTGACTCATCAATGGGGCCAGTTGCAGGGACAAACACGCGGACGACATCATCTCGTTCACGGCGGACGTCACAGACATCGGCAAGCCCATCCCTCCGAATTCTGGATCCGCTGCGATACCAACCCAGCCACCGTCAGCAATGGCCTTGTAACCTGCGTCATATCCCGGTGATGTGCGCACAACCCCGTTTTCCAATTTCGCAGGATGCAAATCGCCGGGGCGTTGAAGCGGATACAAAACCTCTTCACACAGCTTGCCTGCCTCGCCCAGAATCGCCGCGACCACATCGCCGGAGGCGTCTTCAAATCGCTTTGTGGCAGAGACTTGCGCAAATCCAACGACATGGTCGAACAGAAACTTGAATTCTTCAACGGGCGCACGGAATGACATCTAAAATCTCCTTTGGCGGAAAGCGACACGGAACTTGGCAAAACGCGGACAGCAAGCTATGCCGCCCAAGCTAAAAGCATAAGCTTGCCATCAAGTGAAACAACCAGAACGCAGCGTCACGACATCATGATGATCACCCGCCGTCTCGAAGCCACGCAAGGCGACCTTGAAGTTGCGGCAGCAATGCTGTGCGCAGGGGATCTTGTCGCCTTCCCGACCGAAACTGTCTATGGTCTGGGCGCGGATGCAACCAATGGCCAAGCTGTGGCCGGGATTTACGCAGCCAAGCAACGGCCCAGCTTCAATCCTCTCATCGTGCATGTGCCCAACATCCAAACGGCAAAAAACCTTGTCGCGTGGTCTGATACAGCAGACGCGCTGGCCCGTGCCTTTTGGCCAGGACCATTGACATTGGTTTTGCCCATTAACCCTGCTGCGGGTCTCTCGGATTTGGTCACAGCGGGCCTGCCGTCTGTCGCCATCCGCATTCCTGCACATCCAACAGCCCAGCGGCTCTTGCAGATTGCCGGCATTCCAGTAGCGGCCCCCTCTGCCAATCCATCCGGGCACATCAGTCCCACAACTGCGCAGCATGTTTTGCGAGCATTAGAGGGTCACATCACAGCTGTTGTGGATGACGGCCCTTGTTCCGTTGGTCTGGAAAGCACCATTATTGGCTTAACCGACACACCCCGGTTATTGCGCCCCGGAGGGTTGCCCGTCACTGCAGTAGAGGCCTGCTTAGGTGCCCCTTTGGCCGATGCAGGCGGCGCCATTACAGCGCCAGGGCAATTGACATCGCATTACGCGCCAACAGCCTCTGTCAGGCTCAACGCAACATCTGCCCATGTTGGTGAATGTCTGTTGGGCTTTGGCCCCGTGGCTGGTGATGTGACACTGTCTGCGTCCGGTGATTTGCAAGAGGCCGCCGCAGCCCTGTTCGGGGCACTGCATCAGCTAAACGCACTTGGCAAACCCATTGCTGTGGCCCCAATCCCCAACCATGGACTGGGTCTGGCCATCAATGACAGGCTGTCACGCGCCGCGGCGCCACGGGGTTAGATCCTATGCTGTCCCTGCAGCACCGGACAACAACGCGGGATTTACGCCCAAATGATCCAACGCTGTCGCCCATTTACGCTCTGCTGGGACGTCAAAAACCAGATCAAAACCGCTGTCGCATGTCAGCCAACCATTTCGGGCGATTTCGTTTTCCAGCTGCCCCGGCCCCCAACCCGCATATCCCAACATCATCATGGCGCGATTTGGCCCACGGCCCGCCCCGATATCTTCCAGAACATCCAAGGTCGGGGTCAAGGCGATACCTTTTTCAACCGTCAAGGTGCGTAAATCTGACTGATACTCTGTCGAATGCAAAACGAATCCGCGTCCCGTTTCAACAGGACCGCCAAAATAGACCTGTACATCAGACACTGGTTTTTCCACGTCTATGTCCAACTGCTCCAACAAGTCGGCAAAGGTCATGTCGACTGCAGGTTTGTTCAGAATCAGTCCCATCGCACCTTGGCTGGAATGGTCGCATAAATAGACAAGAGACTGCGCAAAACGGATATCATTCATACCCGGCATCGCAATCAGCATCGAACCAGTTAGGTCTAAAGAGACATCAGGCACTGTGCGATCATCCCGGGTTTTACTCATAACGACATCATTGACAGAACTGCCACACCTTTCAAGTTTCAATCTGTTGACATGAAAGTCTCAGAGACGTGACTTGGCATTTCACCGCTGATCACCCATCTCTTTAGCCATGAAATGTGCGCTTTACCTCTCAGCCGCTGCGATCGTCGCAGCTGCATCTCCTGTTTTCGCCCAAGTGAGTTTTGGCGAAGACGTCATGTCGCATCGCATTATACCCGGTTGGGTTAATGCTCAAGGTCAGCATGTCGCAGCTCTCGAAATAACGCTCGCGCCGGGTTGGAAAACGTATTGGCGTGTCCCCGGGGATGCTGGTATTCCGCCCCGCTTTTTGTGGGACGGAACAGGCAACCTGAACACAGTAGACGTGCAGTGGCCCACGCCAGATGTCTTCTGGCAACATGGGTTACGCTCTGTCGGGTATAAAGACCGGGTGGTCCTCCCGCTTGTTGTCCATCCGACAACCACTGGACAAGATATCACATTGCAAGGGCGCATGGATTTGGGCCTTTGTGCTGATGTCTGCATCCCCGCAAGTTTTGAATTCTCCGGAACATTGACAGCCAGCTCGTCGGCACCAAAACCGGCAGCGATCGTGGCTGCATTGGCGACGCTACCTTATTCAGCATCCGAAGCAGGCGTTACGGCTGCTCGCTGCGCGTTTCAGCCTTCGCAAACGGGTATGAGCATCGAAGCAAAGATCACATTACCCCCAACAGGGTCACCCGAAGAAGCCGTGATCGAAGCCCCTATGCCAGGTGTTTGGGTCTCTGACCCAAAAACAGACCGTCAGGGTAATACGCTCACCTTGCGCGCAAATATGGTCAGCGCAAGCGACACGCCGCCTGTTGTCAACCGCTCTGATGTGCGCATCACTGTCATCGGCGGAAACTACTCCGTCGATATTCAAGGCTGCACGGGGTAGCCCCCCCTTCATTTCTTTTGGTCAAAAATACCTTGGGGAGTTTGAGGGGCAACGCCCCTCATCTACATTAAAGACGCGCGGCGTAGCCGCACCTTAGGGTTCAGGGGGCTAAAGTACCTGCTCAAGCACCACTTTGCGTTTGTTGCCCGTCAAAACAACGACAGCGCCTGCCACAATATACGCTCCAAAACATAGCACCGCAGTGCCCGCCATAAACAAGCCGAGCGCAAACACCATGCCCTCTTGCACCAATCCAGCGGGAAGGATGGCCTGCAGCTGCGCTGGCAACGCGCCTGTCACCGCGACAGCCCCCAATGTTGCGCCGCCCCAAGCCAAAACCATCACCCAAACCATCGAAACCAGCGCCTTCAGTCCTACAGCGCGCCGTGTAGACATCGCCTTGCGCATCGAGCGCAGCAAATGCCCAACCTCGTGTTGCGTTGCAACCAATGCCGGGACAACCAAAAGCACCAACAACATTCCGAAGCCGAGCCCATAAACCAGCGTGATCACAGTTGGCTTCAACCATTGCGCCTGCGAAGATCCTTCGTTCAACAAAGGCACCAAGCCCAGAACCGTGGTCAGCGTCGTCAAAAGAACAGGCCGCAAGCGGTCCGTCGCCCCATCAATGATAGACGGGAACAAACCACGATCCTGTCGGTATTCGTCAATCGTGGTGATCAAAACAATCGAGTCATTGATGATAATCCCGGTCATTCCAATCAATCCGACAACGGTGAACATGCTGAGCGGCACATCCCATTGTGCATGTCCATAAATCGTCCCAACCAATCCAAATGGAATGATCGCCATAACCACAAAAGGACGGGTCCAACTTGCAAAGACCCAAGCCAATGTCAGGTAAATTCCCGCAAGAACCAAAATAAGCCCCGACATCGCATCGGACAGGAACTGATCTTCTTGCTCACTTAAACCCGACAATTGCCAATCGACCTGCCGTTCTTCTGCAATACGCGGCAGGATGCGTTCTTCTAAGGTTGATTGAATAACCTCTGCACGGGCCGGATCATCTTCTGAAATATCCCCTGTAACCGCAATCAAACGCAGCCCATTTTCACGTTTGACCGTCGAAAACCCTGTGCGGCTTTGCACGCTGACAATATCGGCGAGTGGCACATATATGCCATCGGGGGTACGCATTTGTGTGCGTTCCAGAAAATCCGCAGACAGCTCCCCCTTGGGTAATTCCACACGAATATCTGCAGACCGGGACCCGACCGGGAACGTGGCCGCTTCCAACCCTGCCAGACGGTTGCGCATGACCCGGCTCAACTCACCTATGGTGAAGCCCAAAGCCTGCCCTTGCGGGGTCAGGTTCAGAATCAACTCTTCTTTGTCAAAGGCAAGATTGTCCTCGATGGCGCTGACTTCTGGGAACTCGGCCAAGGCTTGTTTCAGATCTTCGGCAGCGCCTTTCAGAACATCAGCAGAGGCACCAAAGAACTGCACATGTAACGCATCCCCACCGGGGCCTGAACGCCAGCCACGAAAACTGACCTGTTCCACCAAAGGATGACGGGCCACGTTGTCTTGCAGATCCGCCACAAAGGCAAAACTGGAATAAGGACGCAAATCTGCGTCGATCAGCTCAATCGAAATGCCACCCAGCTGATCCGGGTCTTTGGTATCTGCACCACTTAGACCACGGCCAGAGTTACCCCCAACTTCCGACAGGACATAGGCAACGGGATTGCGACCATGTTCTGCTTCATACTTCTTGGCAAGATCGTCCACAGCGCGCTGCATTTCGCGCATCATTTCGATGCTGTCCGCACGGGTGGCCCCATCCACCATCACAAAATTGCCTGTAACAGATCCCCGCTCCGGCGCATTGAAAAACCGCCATTTTACATCCCCGTCGATGAACATCACGACTTGGGTGGACAACACAAAGATCACACCTGCGATCACCGGATAGCGCGCCCAAATCACCAATTTCATGAGGGGTCTGAACCCCCAATCCCGCAGCCATTCAAACACGGTATTCACAAGGAATGACGGCATGTCATAGCTTTGTTGCCCCATGTGTTTCACCACACGCGCCTTTGTGTCCCGTGGCATGACAAGGAACACTGCCCCCACAACAGCCCACGCAATGGCCAAAACTCGCAGCGTCCAAGCGGGGTCAAACCACGCGCCATCCATCATGAAAAAATGCACAAAAGCAGCGCCGATAGAAAACACAATCGACACCGAAACAATTGCCATCAGCACCCGAAAACGGCTTGGCTTGGCAACCCCAACGGGCAACGCGTGGGACATGTGGTTTGGAAGGATCAAAAAACACTCAATCAGCGACGCAATCAGAACTGCAATGACTGTAAAGGGAATGTCTTGGATCAAATCTCCAAACCGTCCCCCAACTGCGATCAGCCCAAAGAACGCGACAACTGTGGTGACAGTGGCCGCAAAGACTGGCATCGCCATGCGTTGCGCGGCACGCTCTGCTGCGACGACGGGTTCTTCGGCTTTGTAACGGGCGCGGAAATCAGCGTGTTCGCCCACCACAATAGCGTCATCGACCACAATCCCCAATGTGATGATCAGCCCAAATAGAGAGATCATGTTGATGGTCAAGCCGCCAAGATACATGAACGCAACCGCCGCCAGCATTGCAACGGGAATGCCTGCTGCAACCCAAAATGCCGTACGCGCGTTCAAAAACAAGAACAGCAACAGCACCACCAAACCCAACCCCATCAAGCCGTTTTCCATCAGGATGTTCAGCCGCGCTGTGATCGCTTCGGCCCGAGTGCGGATTAACTCAATGGTGACACCTTGGGGCAAGGTGGCTTGCACCTCTTGCGCAATGCCTTCAACCAATTGCTGCATTTCGATGGCATCACCGGAACCGGTACGATCAACACGCACCGTCACTGCCGGATTGTCC
>CALHST010000183.1 GCA_938038825.1 uncultured Paracoccaceae bacterium
CTTATCGGGATTACTGTCAGCTTCCTGCTTGGCATCACCTTCGGGGCGATCGCCGGCTATTTCGGCGGGTTTCTGGATTGGATCATCAACCGCACCATCGAAATCCTGCGCTCTTTGCCGGAACTGCCCTTGTGGCTCGCCCTCTCTGCTGCGGTGCCCTCCAACTGGGGGCCTGTCTCGGTGTTCTTCATCATCTCGATTATCCTTGGGATACTGGATTGGCCCGGCCTCGCCCGCGCAGTCCGAAGCAAGTTCCTTGCCCTCCGGGAAGAAGAATACGTGCGCGCGGCCGAAATGATGGGCGCCAAACCCAGCCGCGTGATCCGCAGACATCTGTTACCCAACTTCTCCTCGCACTTGATCGCGTCTGCGACTCTGTCGATCCCGGCGATGATCTTAGGGGAAACGGCCCTGTCCTTTCTGGGCCTTGGCCTGCGGGCCCCCGCGGTCAGTTGGGGCGTCATGCTGAATGACGCGCAAAACCTCGCCTCGATCGAGATCTACCCATGGACCGCAATTCCCATGCTGCCCATCATTGTGGTGGTATTGGCCTTCAACTTCCTTGGCGATGGCCTGCGCGACAGCTTGGATCCTTACAAAAGCTGACAAGACACTCCCCCGAAATGCGCAATTTTTCGGGGGGCTCTTGGCATTGTCAGGAGCTTTCCGGACAGTGCGCCGCCTTTTTGGGATGCCCTCTGCACCACCCGAAAATGCCATTTTTGTTGTCAAATGCCCAATAATCGCGCTTAACTGAAACCACGACAACAAAGGGACGGGGACATTATGGAACAAATTCTAGGGCAATTGATTGGCGGCGCCATCGGCGGAACAGCGGGCGGCAAGGTTAAATCAGACAACAGTCTGGGCGGCATTGGCAATGTGCTGGCCGGGGCAGCAGGCGGTCTCGGCGGCGGCCAACTGCTGGGCGGCTTGCTGGGTGCCGCAGGCGGTGACGCTGGCGGTGGCATGGATATCGGCGCGCTGGCCGGCAATCTCGTTGGCGGCGGTGTCATGGGCATGGTGGCCCAAGTTGTGATCGGCATGGTCGTTAAAAAAATGCGCGGTTAAATCACTGCCCAGTTCTTCGGCTGTTTGGTGATCTACCGAAGAACTGGGCCCACACAACCGCGCTGTACCAAAAGCAATCGCGTACAAATCAACGCTTCACCAAAGCTTCGATCACCGGTATTCAGCGTGTAAATGCAAAACACTTTGATCGAACAGTCACAATGCCATCCACACTCAGCACGCGGCCATGACCATCCCGACGGCCTCAAAGGACATAGTCTGTCTTTCCAACGCCCGTCTGGTTTTGCCGACCCGTGTCCACACCGGATGTATACGCATCGAACAGGGCGTCATCACAAACATCACCGAAGGCAGCGATGTGCCGACGGATGCTGTTGATTGTCAGGGCGATTACGTCATCCCGGGACTTGTCGAATTGCATACCGACAATCTGGAACGCCACATTGAACCTCGCCCCTCCGTTGATTGGCCGCACCTGCCCGCGTTAATCGCACATGACGCAGAATTGGCCTCAACTGGTATCACGACAGTCTTTGATGCCCTGCGCGTCGGCTCTATCCATGAGGGAAAGGCCCGCTTCCTGGAATATGCACGGGGCCTCGCGGATGAGCTTGCCGCTGCCAACGCCGCCGGTCTTTTCAAAATCAACCACTATGTGCATCTGCGCGCCGAGATCTGCTCAGACACACTTCTGGAAGAGATGGCTACCTTTGGTCCGGATGATCATATCGGTATCGTCAGCCTGATGGATCACACGCCTGGACAACGGCAGTTTCGCGATCTTGCCGTTTTGAAAAACTACATCGCCAAGAAACGCGGATTAAGCGATGCCGAATTTGATGCACATGTGGCCAACCTCTATCGCATGCAAAAAACCCATGGCGCTGAACACGAACGCGGCGCCGTGCAAGAGGCAAAACGGTACGGCGCTGTCCTTGCCAGCCACGATGACACCACATCGAAACACGTCGCCACGTCCCTTTCCAATGGCGTGTCATTCGCAGAATTCCCGACCAAGAAAGAGGCCGCACAATCCTGTCGCGACGCTGGAATCGCCGTCATGATGGGCGCACCCAATATCGTGCGCGGGGCGTCCCATTCGGGCAATGTGTCTGCGGCGGATCTCGCCCGAGACGATTTGCTCGACATCGTGTCCTCGGATTATGTGCCCTCAGCTTTGCTGCTATCTGCTTTCCAGCTCTCCAGCATTTGGCAAAACCTGCCGCGCGCCATCGCTTGCGTCACAGCAAATCCCGCCAAGGCGGCCCGTCTTGCAGATCGCGGATCACTAGATGTTGGACTACGCGGCGATGTGGTGCGGGTGACCTCCTATGGCAACACGCCTGTCATACGGGGCGTCTGGTGTCAGGGGCAGCGCGTGAGTTAGTTTAAACCTGAATGCGTTCCACCCTGCGCAGCATCAGGCAATCGGCTACATGCGTTTTACATCAAAGAAGTTCAGACAAAACACCGACCGTTAATAGACAGTGATTTTCCCAATGAAACTAACGTTAAAAACCCGAAACGATACCGCGCCTCAACCTACCATCACACGTTGCAGTAAGATTTGCACGTAGGGTGTGCTTCAGCACACGCACCCTGATAAATCGCTCATACCCACTTCGCCAACGGCGGCAAAGACATTAATACTGCATTTGCGTCATGGCCCGTTTCCAGACCAAATTTCGTGCCCCGGTCATAAACCAGATTATACTCTGCATAGAGCCCCCGGTGCACCAGCTGCGTATCTTTGTCCGCCGCGTCCCACGGGATGCCCCGACGCTTTTCAACAAGCGGCACATAGGCCGGCAAAAACGCACGTCCAATGTCCTGTGTCAGCGCAAAGTCAGCATCCCAATCATCTGTGCACAGATCATCCATAAAAATGCCGCCAACCCCCCGCGCCCGGCCTCGGTGGGGTATGTAAAAATACTCATCAGCCCAAGCTTTTAACTTGGGATAATGCGCTTCTCCATGTGGGTCCAAAAACGTCTGTTGTGTTGCATGAAAATGGGCCGTGTCGTCATCATATTCAATGCACGGATTAAGATCGGATCCCCCGCCAAACCACCACGCATGTGGGGTCCAAAACATCCGCGTGTTCATATGGACAGCTGGCACATGAGGGTTTTGCATATGTGCCACCAGCGAGATGCCCGAAGCCCAGAACCGCGGATCCTCTTTCATCCCCGGAATGCCTTTGCGCGCTGCCATAGCCATCTGTGCGCGCTCTCCCAAGGTGCCGTATACCGTCGAAACATTCACCCCAACTTTTTCGAATACGCGTCCGCCGCGCATGACGCTCATCAAGCCCCCACCGGCATCTGTACCATCATCTGATTTGCGTTTGGTTTCAGAGACATCAAACGTGCCCGCATCCTTGCTTACATCCGCATCGCTGGCTTCCAAAGCTTCGAAACTCGCCACGATCTGATCGCGCAATTCGCGAAACCATGCCGAGGCTTTGGCTTTTTCTGTGTCGAACGGTTCGTCCATAACGCTGTGTCCTTCTAAGCTGTCCCCCGTTTACGCTGGCCCGCATCACGACGTCCAGCGTTTCACATGCGCAAAAAGCCGCAGGTCGTTCCCAAAGAACCGGTTCTGCGGTACATGGTGGCATGGACTTTATGACCCTGCCTTCCGGCCCCCTTACCTTGCAAAACGTGACAATTCCCGCATGTCTTCGTGGCAATTCCGGGGACTTGTTGCGCACAGATATCGGATTCCAAAACAAAGTTTTGGCGCGCCCTGATACTGCGGTAAAAATCGACATGGGCGGCAGAATGGTCCTGCCCTGTTTTGTCGATATGCACACACATCTCGACAAAGGGCATATCAGTCCCAGAACCCCGAACCCAGACGGCACTTTCCAAGGGGCGCTGACGGCGACCGCCCAAGATCGCAGTGCGTATTGGTCGCCCGAAGACCTGTATACCCGTATGGATTTCGCCCTGCGCTGCGCTATTGCACAGGGAACCCGTGCGATCCGCACACATCTGGATTCATCGCCCCCCCAAGAGGACATCACATGGCCTGTCTTTCGCGATATCCGCGCAGATTGGGCAGGGCGGATTGATTTGCAAGCCGTGTGTTTGGACAGCCCGGCCAGCCTTGCGGCAGGAGGCTCTTACACGAAAACAGCAGTTTTAGCTGCAAATCATCAAGGTGTTTTGGGCCTTGTCACTTTCCCGATGCCCCATCTTCAAGAGCATCTGACAACCCTGTTTCATCTTGCCATCGACCGCAGCCTTCCGCTGGATTTTCATGTGGACGAGACACTGGATCCAGATGCGCAAACCCTGCATATGATTGCACAAACGGCTTTGAACACGCGCTTCTCAGGCTCTGTCACAGTCGGACATTGCTGCTCTTTAAGCACTCAAGATGAGGTCCACGCGCTGAACACGTTAGACCTTGTGGCCAAAGCCGGATTGAACGTTGTGTCCTTGCCCATGTGCAACTTGTATCTACAGGACCGCCATGCAAATCGAACCCCACGCTTGCGTGGGATCACCTTGGTGCACGAGATGCGCGCGCGTGGCATTAACGTGTCTTTTGCCTCTGACAACACACGCGACCCGTTTTACGCTTACGGCGATCTGGACATGCTGGAAGTTCTACGCGAAGCGACCCGTATTGGGCATTTGGATCATTCCAATCCCGGTTGGATCCAATCCATCCTGACCAATCCTGCAAAAGCCTGCGGGTTCCAGGCCCCGTCTTTAGACATCGGATCCCCTGCTGATCTGGTTATCTTTAACGCCCGAAACTGGAGCGAACTGCTGTCTCGCCCACAATCTGATCGGATCGTTTTACGCAACGGCACCGCAATTGACCATACCTTGCCTGACTATTCGGAACTGGACACTTTGCTGGCGCGCTGTGTCTAAATGCCCAAATTCACGCCGTTGATCTGGACAAACACCCCCGCACAGCCGACACTTTCGCGAACCCAAAATCGGAAAGAACCCGCCCCATGATCCCGTTGCTTGACTGGAACGATTTCCACAATGACAAACCGTCTTTTGTGGCCCAGATCGGGGCTGCATGCCGAGACGCAGGTTTCTTTCTGCTGAAGAATTCGTCTGTTCCTGCAGACCTA
>CALHST010000184.1 GCA_938038825.1 uncultured Paracoccaceae bacterium
CCGTGGATCGCTGCCATATAGATGAAAAGTCAGATCATCGGGCAAAGACATGACGCAATATCTGGATTTCGAAAAACCACTCGCTGAAATTGAAGGCAAGGCAGAAGAATTGCGCGCTATTGCACGCGATTCCGAAGACACAATGGATGTCTCGGCAGAGGCCGAAGGGCTGGATGCAAAAGCTTCTGTGATGCTGGAAGACCTTTACAAGTCCCTGACGCCATGGCGCAAATGCCAAGTGGCCCGCCACCCGGAACGCCCCCATTGCCGTGACTACTTGAATGCGTTGTTTACAGATTACACGCCACTTGCCGGAGATCGTAACTTTGCGGATGACCACGCAATCATGGGCGGATTGGCACGGTTTGACGGCACCCCTGTGATGGTGATCGGCCATGAAAAAGGTCACGACACCAAAACGCGGATTGAACGCAATTTCGGCATGGCCCGCCCAGAAGGGTATCGCAAAGCGATCCGCTTGATGGATATGGCCGGGCGATTTGGCCTTCCCGTCGTGACGCTTGTGGATACACCCGGGGCCTATCCGGGCAAAGGCGCCGAGGAACGGGGACAATCCGAAGCGATTGCCCGCGCAACGGAAACAAGTCTGCAAATTGGCGTACCTGTGGTGTCTGTCGTGATCGGTGAAGGTGGGTCCGGCGGCGCAGTTGCGTTTGCAACAGCCAATCGTGTGGCGATGTTAGAGCATTCTATCTATTCGGTGATTAGCCCCGAAGGATGTGCTTCGATCTTGTGGAAAGACTCTGAAAAAATGCGGGAGGCCGCAGAAGCATTGCGTCTTACTGCCCAGGATTTACATGGGCTTGGCGTGATCGACACAATTATCTCCGAACCCTTGGGTGGTGCCCACCGAGATGCACCAACCTCGATAGAAAACGTGCGAGCCGCCATATCACAGATGCTGGAAGACCTTTCGGGGAAATCCCCGGCTGAATTGATTGAGGATCGTCGACAAAAATTCCTGCAAATGGGATCCAAAGGTCTCGCAGCGTGAGCTAAAGCTCACCTTACGGACAGAACAGCATCGGGTTCATTATAAGATTGCGTCGGCCCAAAACGTAGGGTGAGCTTTAGCTCACGCTTGTTCAACTTGCGAGCATCCGAAGCCCTTGCGTGACATCCGAGCGCACGGCCAATCGCAGGCTAGGCTCATCACCTGCGCGCAAAGCCGCAATGATATGGCGATGATATTGCGGCGGTTCTGTCCTGCGAAGCCGGCCATAAAGACTGCGCATTGTCGGCCCCATCTGCAGCCAAACGGTTTCGGTCATGGCCAACATCGCAGGCGCTTGCGCCCTCAGGTACAGTGTCCGATGAAATTCCAGATTGGTCCGAATATAGCGCACGGCATCACGATGCGCGACCGCTTCGGCCACGTCCGAGTTGATGCTTTGCAACCGCTCAATCAACGCGATATGCGCCCGCGGCAGCGCGCGCGAAGCCAATTCCACCTCGATCAAGGCGCGCAACGCTGCCAATTCTTCAATGCGCTCGTTGCTCAACTCAGGTGTTGAGACACGCCCCGAAGCGCTCAAAGACAATGCCCCTTCTGCAACCAATCGGCGCACCGCTTCCCGTGCGGGTGTCATAGACACCCCGTATTCCGCGCCAATCCCGCGCAACGTCAGCGGAGTGGCCGGCAAAATATCTCCGTGCATGATCCGACTGCGCAAGCGGCGATAAACCTGATCATGCGCCGCTGAATTCAACGTGGATATGTTGGGCTTTTTTACCATTGCTTCGTTGTGATCACAAAGTGAACCTGCGTCAATCTACGAAACGATAAGCATGCAAAGCGTGACCTTCTTTTCTCAACCACGCTTTGGGCGCCCGATAATCCCCATATAATTCTTCGAGCGTCGACCAAAACGCGGCCGAGTGGTTCATTTCCGCCAAATGCGCCACTTCATGCGCAGCTACGTACGCCAACACCTCTGCAGGCGCCATCACAAGACGCCAAGAATACATCAACCCACCTGCCGTGGTGCAAGACCCCCAACGAGACCGCGTATCCCGCAGCGTGAGCTTTGAATACGGACGCCCCAATGCCTTGGAGTATTGGTCCGACGCGAAAGCCAATTCTGATCGCGCCGTTGCCTTGAGCCAAGCTTGCACCTTGCGACCCACCTGTTCGGGGGCCCCGGGGACGGCAATTTTGTCTTCGCTCAACACTATGCGCCGACCATCGCCACTCACGATTCTCCGCCTCTGCCCCAACACGGGTATGCAAGAGCTCACCCCAACCAGCGCAGGTTTCACATGTGCAGACACATGCTGGCGAATCCAAGTGTAACGATCTTCGGCGAAGGCTTTGGCGTCCCGTTCCGCTGTCCCACGTGGCAAGGTCAGCGTGACCCGCCCATCCAGTCGGGATACGCGCAAGGTCATCCGGCGCGCCTGCGCAGAGCGACGCAAAGTCACCTCAATCGGCGGGTCACTCCCTAAGGTCAGTATTGTCATTCCATAGATCCTGCGCGATTGCCTTTGACTCGGCCACCTAGCTGTGGCACTTGGCCGGAATCGTCGACATGACAGCACAAAG
>CALHST010000185.1 GCA_938038825.1 uncultured Paracoccaceae bacterium
GCTTGTTTGTGAACAATCCGCGTAACATGACCTCCCAATTGCCGCGATAGGCGGCGTAAACATTCAGGTTGTCACGCTCCGCTCCGGCCTCAATCAACCACGCCCCTGCGTCACTGTCAGGCGCGATCCATCCTGCAGGCGAAATGTGGTCTGTCGTAATGTCATCGCCAAGAACCATCAGAGGGCGGGCTTGATACGTCCCCAGCTTTGATGTGGCCGCAAGGGACGCAAATTTCGGCCGACGCAGATAACGCGATGCAGGTTCCCAAGGGAATTGCGGTGTATTTGGTGCCGCAATACGATCCCAAGCAGTGCTTTTGGCAGCAGTGGAAAACGCCTGCGGTATGTCCGTTGTTCGAAACCCCATCGCGAGAGTTTCTGCGATCTCCTCAGCGCTTGGCCATATGTCAGACAAAGTGACCGGATCGCCATTTTCATCAAAACCGAGCGGGTCGTTCAGGATATCACCTTGGACATCCCCTTTGAGAGCATAGGCCACAACCATCGGCGGGGACGCGAGATACCCCAAATCAAGCTTGGGATGTACGCGACCTGGAAAGTTGCGGTTTCCTGACAAAACAGCACAGATTGCCTTGCCGTCCGACAAGGCGGTCTCGATCAAGTCTGGCAAAGGCCCGGAATTGCCGATGCACGTGGTGCAACCATGCCCCACAA
Source organism: uncultured Paracoccaceae bacterium (assembly GCA_938038825.1). GTDB lineage: Bacteria > Pseudomonadota > Alphaproteobacteria > Rhodobacterales > Rhodobacteraceae > Aliishimia. Next base: position 676 of record CALHST010000185.1, read on the forward strand.
CATCAAAACCAAGCGACGACAGGTAATAATCCAGCCCTGCTCGCTTCAAAAGCTCCCGTGCGGATGGTGAACCCGGCGCAAGTGACGTTTTGACCCAAGCCGCGGGTCGCAACCCAAATTCATAGGCGCGCCGTGCCAGCAGGCCTGCGGCGACAAGAAGACCAGGGTCCGATGTGTTCGTGCAACTGGTGATGGCCGCGATCCCCACCGCGCCATCCGGTACTGCGTTCGACGCATTTGACTTGACGGAAAGCGGGCGACCAATTGCGCCCTCAACCCGCGCCGCGGCGACATTGGGCGCGCACCGATCCTGCGGCCTGCGCGGCCCTGCAATCACTGGGACAATCTCGGACAGATTAATATCGACCACCCGATCAAACTCGGGGGTCGCTGCGGGATCAAACCAAAGACCCATTGCCCGGAAAACGGGCTCTATTGCGTTGCACAGTCCGGCGGATCGGCCTGTGCGCCTTAGATAGGCAATTGTTTCCCCATCAACTGGGAAATAGCCCGTGGATGCCCCGTATTCTGGGGCCATATTCGCCACAACACATCGGGCATCCGCATTCAGTGTGGCAACACCGGGGCCAAAAAACTCAACCAGCTCCCCCGTGACACCAAGTGCACGCAAGTGATGCGTGACGTCTAAGGCAAGGTCCGTTGCAAGAGCCCCGTCGGGCAATGCACCCGTGAAACGCACGCCAACTACTTTTGGCACAGCAAGCGATACATCTTGTCCGAACATAACACTTTCAGCTTCAAGCCCACCTACACCCCATGCAAGTACCCCAATCCCATTGATCATCGGGGTATGGCTATCCGTTCCCAAAAGCATGTCAGGGTGGGCAAACCCGTCTTCGCAAATCTCAAGTACACTCGCCAGTTGTTCAAGATTGAGCGTATGCATTATGCCCGTTCCGGGTGGATGCACGGTCACACCGTCCATAGCCAGCGACGCCCATTTCATAAAAGCATACCGTTCGCTGTTGCGGGCATACTCATTTTGCGCATTGCGCTGAAACGCGTCCCGGGTCGCAAACGCATCAACGGCCAAAGAGTGATCGACCGAGACATCCACCGGCAACGTCGGCTTAAGGTCACCCGGGTTGCCTCCTGCCTCGGCTAAGGCGTCGCGAAGCCCCGCGATGTCTGCCAGTGCGGGCGTGCAGGTCGTATCATGCATCAACAGACGGTTCGGTCGAAAGTTAAATTCGAAAGCCGCACCCCTTCGATCACCAAGCGCAACCAGCAGGGTTTGAACGTCGCCCCCAGAACGGATGTGATTTTCGCATAAAAGCCTAAGCGTGATTGGCAATCGCTTGATCGTGTCGCCAAGAATACCCTGCAAATCTAAACAGCGTAAAACACGATCACCGATATCAACCGTAAGCTCTTTCACGCCATAATGGCCCGTCAGACCAGCTTTTTCTGACTATGAAGAACACCATCGGCATCTGCATAAATCCAATCACCCGGCGCAAAGGTCACTCCGCCAAAGGCTATCGAATGGCCAACTTTCCCCCAGCCTTCTTTGGCGCTTTTCACCGGGCTGGTTGCGAGTGCGAAGACCAACGTATCCATTTCGTTGATCTCGGCGCTGTCACGGATCGACGCGTTCAGAACCAGCCCTGCCCAGCGATTGCGAATGGCCAATTCTGCCAACATGTCACCAAGCAGCGCAATGCGGGTTGACCCGCCTCCATCGACGACAAGCACCCTGCCCGCCCCGGGAGTTTCCAGCTGCGCGCGCACCTCGGTGTTATCCTCAAAGCACTTCACTGTTTGAACTTGTGCCGCAAAGTGCGGTTTTGTGCCAAACTGACAAAACGGAAGATGCACAAGTGTCAAGTCAGCGGCGTGATCATCAATCAAATCTGCGGTTTTCATTTCGGATCAAATCCTTCCAAAAGTGCGTTTGAGATCGTCAACATCATCCGCTGACAACAGTCGCGTTTTTCGTCCCTCTAAAGCGACCAGAAGCTTGGCGGTTTCTTCAAGTTCTTCCGCAGCGCAAACCGCTGAAAATAGGGAGGCGCCCGACACAACGGGCCCATGATTGGCCAACAAGACCGCAGCGTACTTGCCGTCCAGGTCCCGGATGAGGTCACCTGACTTTGGATCACCCGGCTTGACATACGGCACCAGCTTGACCTTGCCGACGCGCATCACGACATATGGTGTCAACGGTGGGACGCAATCGTCGGGATCCGTGTCCACAAGACAAGACAAGGCGGTGGCCCAGGTTGAGTGTAAATGGACAACGGCCCCTGCATCGGGCCGGGTTTCATAAAACGCCTGATGCAGGAAAACTTCTTTGGTGGGCTTGTCGCCGCCAACATGGTTCCCATCCCGGTCGATCTTCGAAATGCGATCCGGTTCAATATCCCCTAGTGTCGCATTTGTGGGGGTCATCAAAATGCCGTCCGGCAGTTTTGCAGATACGTTACCCGCTGTTCCAACGGAAAAGCCCCGCGCAAAGAGTGATGCGCACAACGTCGACATTTGTTGCCGCAGATCGGCTTCGTTCATACTCATGCGCCTGCCCCCATCACATCTAGGGCTTTGTCAAAGAAGTCTTCCGCGCCGAAATTCCCGGATTTCAACGCAAGCGCTATCTTTGCATCCTGCCCCACGCTTAACACTGGGACACCGGGATCAATCTCGGGGCCGATTGTCATTGCCGGTGATCCCAAACTATCTGCCACCGCTTGCGCAACCGCGCCGGACGTCTCGCCCCCGGCGACAACCAACTTACGATAGCCTGCCTTGATCAACACCTGTGCGGTATCCGCGAAAAGGTTATCAAGTGTGTGTGCAACTGCATCCCGCCCATATCGGTCTTGCATGGCGCGCACGTCGTCAGGTGTCCCGGAAGAATAAGCCAAAGGCGCGCGGCCTTCGTGGCTTTGGTAAAACTCGACAAGTGTATGTGGCGTGACAGTTCCCGCCATCACGCCGGGCACATCAATCGCCAAGGTCGGATGATTTCGGGCATGAACGTCAATCTGGTTGCGCGTCGCGCCGGAGCAAGATCCAACAAGAATGGCCTCTGGTCCGCCTACCCCTTCATAAGCACCCACGGTGTCTTTACCATTGCGTGCGCTTAAAACATTGCGGGGCAGACCAATCGCAATCCCCGATCCTCCGGTAATCAAAGGCGCGTCCTTGAGCGCCGCACCCAGCGCAATCAAGTCCTGATCAGTAACTGCATCTGCGATCAGGAAACGATCCGATTGGGCGTCAACATTGGCCTTGATCGCTGTGGCACCGGCAGCGACCACGTTGAACGGAATGTGCCCAACGCTTTGTGACGTTTGATGCGACAACCAGCGTCGAATATCAGCATCCGTCATGGGTGTCAGCGGGTGGTTCTCCAACCCGGATTCGTTGAGAGGTTTGTCAAAAACAAACAGATTGCCTTGATAAATCGTACGCCCTGTCGTTGGAAATGCTGGGCAGAACACAACATGATCTGCGCCAAGCTCATCTGCCAATGCTTCGGCCACGGGTCCGATATTGCCGTCTTTCGTGGAATCAAAGGTCGAGCAATATTTGAAAATGATCTGGCTGCAGCCCTGCGCTTTCAACCATTGTGCCGCCGCAAGACTGTCTCGGATAGCCTCGTCCACAGGGGCCGTGCGGCTTTTGAGGGAGATAACTCCCGCCTCTATATCTGACGATACGGGTTTCGTCGGGACACCCGGGAATTGCGCCGTGCGCAGTCCTCCCTCGGGTGGAAGTCCTTTTGCCAACGTATTCGCGATATCGCTGGCTCCGGTAAAGTCGTCGGCAATTACACCAATCAGCATTCAACTATCCTTTTTGGCCGCTTTCAACACGCCGCTTAATCTCTGTGATTGCGGCTTCTGGGCTGGTAAGCACCGGAATAGAGGTTTGTTCGCGGGCTGCAAGAGCAGCACTTGCCATCGAAAATTGCGCTAACATGATCACGTCCGCATCTGCGATGTGCGCAGCTGTTCCAGCAATCAGTTTGTCATGCGTCGCATGATCACCGGCACGTTTGGCGTCCAAAGCACCCTCACAATAAACAGCGCGAATGCGTGCTGCAGGTCGATTTGTTTTGGCCGCCTCGCGGAATTCCTCAAGCATGCCTTCGGCTGCGGGCTTAAACGTGTGGATCAATACTGCGCGATCGCCATAACGAAAAGCGTCATCGAACATGGCTTCGTTGGGCTTCAAAACAGGGATGGCAGAACTGTCAGCCGCGGCTTCAATTGCGGCACCAAATGCAGAACATGTGAACAGAACACCGTCAGAGCCGATCCGTTCGGCATATTTGGACAAGCCGACAATCCGGTCCCAAAGGTCGAGTGACAGATCCTCGGATTTTGCGCGATCCACGGACAACCCTTCTTCCAGTATTGAAACCGTTTCAGCCTCGGGCCACAGCTTTGACGCAGCGGTCTCAATCGGGTCAATCGCGACCCGCGTTGCATGGATCAATACGAGTCGAGGAGATTTTGCCATTTTCAGTACTCGATCAATGCTGTGGGTGGCACTTTGGCTCAAAGCACCACCCACAATTTACGGGCCGTTACACCCGTGGGAGGTTCAATTAGGCTGCGATGGCCCTTTCTGACAATTCCTCGGCAACGAAACGACCGAAATCGTCTGTGTTCACCGATCCACCAAGATCGCGGGTCCGCTTTGCGGGATCATCAATAACCGTGTCCACGGCATCTGCAATTGCTTGCCCGGCATCCATCAAGTTCTGGACCCCACGTTGTTCACCCAGCCAAATCAACATCATCGCTGCCGACAAGATTAACGAGGTCGGGTTTGCAACGTTTTTGCCTGCGATATCGGGGGCAGAGCCATGTTGTGCCTGTGCACAGCACAAACCAGTTTCCGCGTTCGCGTTGATTGATCCCGCCAGACCAAGTGAGCCCGACAATTCCGATGCCAGATCAGACAGGATATCCCCATAGAAATTGGTGGCCACCACAACGTCATATTTTTCTGGGTGACGCACCAAAAGGGCGGCAAATGCATCGACGATCAGCTCTTCTGTTTCGACTTCCGGGAAGTCTTTGGCAACGTCGCGGAAGCATTCCAGGAACAAACCGTCTGTCATCAGGAACGAGTTTGCCTTGTGGATCGCGGCAACTTTTTTGTCGCGTTGCATCGCCAGCTTGAAGGCCTCGCGGCAAATCCGCATTGACCCATGTCGGGTGATTTTACGGACTGAAAGTGCCATGTCAGGATCGGGCATCATTTCGCCCACGCCTTTGTGCATGTTCCGGTCAGGGTAAAAGCCCTCGGTCGCTTCGCGCATGATCACCAGATCCATGCCGGGTGCCTTGTTAGGCAGGAAGTCACGGCTTCGCGCCGGACGCACGTTGGCATATAGATCCAGGCCAATGCGGAAACCGGCGGACACATTGCGCCCCCCTTCTGCCAAAGGCGGGTAGTCCATATGCGACTGTGTCCCCAAGATGACCCCATCGAATTCTGAACGAGCGCGGTCAAGTACCTCTTCGCGCAACGTGATGCCGTGGTTCTTGAGGCTGTCAAAGCCGGACTCTGCTTCTTCAAAAGTCAGCCCAAGACCGAACTTTTTGCTGGCAGCTTCGACAACCTCAAGGGTCGCTGCCATGATTTCTGGACCGATACCGTCGCAGGGTAAGGTCATGATACGCATCTTATGTCTCCTCGTGCAGCCGAAGCCGAAACTTTCAATTGCGGAGGGCGCATTCGCCCCCCGATTTAACTTATTCAGGACGCTCTGCTTCCATCCGGGCTTTCATGCGGCGACCAACAAACATTGGCAGAACAAACCCGGCGATCGCGATCATCCACAGAATGATGGCAAGCGGACTTCCCACCAACGTGAGCCAATCTCCATCAGAAATCGTCATGGCGCGGCGCAAGTTCACTTCCATCTGGTTGCCCAGCAGAATGCCCAAGATCACAGGAACCAGCGGGACCTCTAGCTTGCGCAAAATCCAACCCGCAAACCCGAACGCGACCATCAGCATCACATCGAACGTTGACCCCGTGATCGAATAGATCCCAACAAACGAGATCATTGCGACCACCGGCATCAAGATGCGTGTCGGGATCAGCAGTACTCGTGTGAACAGACCAACCAGTGGCACGTTCATCAGCAGCAGAATAAAGTTGGCAATGAAGAGTGCAGCAATCAAACCCCAGACGACGTCTGGATTCTTCGAGAACAACAATGGACCGGGCGTAATGTTGAGCTGTAACAATACGGCCAGCATAACAGCCGTTGTACCAGAACCCGGAACACCCAGCGACAACATCGGAACCAACGCACCGCCAGCCGCGGCGTTGTTGCCTGCTTCGGGTGCGGCAACGCCACGTGGATCACCTTTGCCGAAGGTCTTGCCGTCACGGTCAACGGTTTGTTTTTCCAATGAATACGCAAGGAAAGATCCAAGCGACGCACCAGCCCCCGGCAAAACACCTGAAAAGAATCCAAGACCTGTGCCCCGCGCAATTGACGGCAGGCAACTTTTGATCATCTTGAAATCTGGTAGGATGCGGCCAATTTTTGTCGCTTGCGAAGAGGATCCAGCTGCTCCGCCACGATGATGTTCAAGGAAAATCAACACTTCGCTGAGAGCAAACAAGCCAACAATCGCGATAAGGAAGTCGATCCCATCATACAGGTGGATATGATCAAAGGTGAACCGTTGCGACCCCGTCTGACTGTCACTGCCGATCATCGCAATGCCCAAGCCCAATGCAGCAGCAAAAGCCGACTTGGCTTGGTTCGTCGAAGACACCCCGCCCAAGGTCGCGAAGGCAACTGTGAACAGAACAAAGTATTCAGCCGGTCCAAAGAGAAGTGCGATTTTCACAAGCTGAGGTGCAAGGATCACCAAACCAATCGTGGCGACAAACGCACCAACGAAAGATGCGACACCACCAATCGACAAAGCTTCCCCCGCTTGCCCTTTCTGGGCCATGGGATAACCGTCAATACAGGTCATCATCGCGGGTTCGTCACCAGGAATGTTCAACAGAATTGAACTGATCCGCCCACCATACATCGCACCATAATAGACGCTGGTCAGCAGGATAAGTGACGGAATGGGCCCAAGACCAAGCGAGAAGGCAATTGGGATAAGAATGGCCACGCCATTTGCAGGACCAAGCCCCGGAAGCGCGCCCATAAGAGTGCCCAGAAAACACCCGACGACGGCCAGGAACAGGTTTTGCGGTGTCAGCGCGATGGAGAAACCATCTGCCAATAAATATAGAGTTTCCATGTGTGTATCCTCAGAAGCCCAGCGGCCCTTCGGCCAAAGCAAGGCCGAGGATCAGATGGAAAACGACATAGATGCCTATGGCGGTCAGAACGCCCACGACAAGTGACCAAAGCGGTTCCGTACCAAGTCGCCATGTCAGATACGCCGTCGCAATCGTTGTCGAGATGATGAAACCCACATCTGACAGAAACCAAGCGTAAAGAAACATAACCACTGTCGCTGCAAGGATCTCCATCAAGTCGCGCATGATCGGCCATCGTGGCTCTTCATCAGGGCGGACAATGAAGTAAATCGAGGTCAAGGCGAGGACCGTACCAACGATATAGGGAAAGGCTCTCGGACCGACGACATCAACCATAAAGCTGTCTTTGATGATCGACGCGGCCCAAATATAGAAAATGGCAAGGGCTAGCCCGAAACCGCCGAAAATGCGGTCACTCATATCTTCCTCCCAGAATGTGTGTGAATTGGGGCCAACCGTTCCCGATTGGCCCACATTGAGGTTATTGAATGATGCCAATCTCTTTGGAAAGTTTGGTCACATCAGCAATGCTACCAGCAACGAACTTGTACATGTCGTCACCAAAGTTGTTGAACGGTTCAATCGCTGCGGCTTCAAGCTCGGCCTGGAAACCTGCGTCTTCGGTCAAGGTCTTGATCGCGCTGGACCAAAATTCCTTGGACTCGTCAGATGCACCCGCTGGCATATACAGACCGCGCCAGTTTGCCCCGACGACATCATAGCCCTCTTCTTTGGCAGTTGCGATGTCTGGGAAGTTTTTCAGACGCTCGGGCGCAAGGATCGAAATGACGCGAATGTCGCCTGATTCCAAAAAGCCCAGCATCTCGGAGAAGTCACCAGACAAAGCTTCGACAGCACCAGACAGAAGACCTGTCATTGCTTCTCCGCCACCATCGAAAGACACATATTTCATCTGCGTCACGTCTTCGAGGCCCGCTTCGCGCGCAACAAGCATTGGCTTGATGTGATCAAAGCTGCCAACAGAAGATCCGCCGGCAATACCAACAGACTTTGGATCCGCAAGAATGTCGTCCATCATTTGCTTCAGCGATGTATAAGGCGAATCCGCACGCACCGCGATTGCACCATACTCGGCGCCAAAGGTCGCCAAGAAGTGCACATCGTCTTGCACAGCACCTTCATAGATACCCTGCGCGATACGCGCGCTTGTGCTCATCGACGCTGCAACGATCAGGTTGTTGTCTTCATTGCGCTCTTTGGTGACGTGTGCAAATGCAACCCCACCGCCACCACCGGACATGTTTGTGACCTGCATCGAATCTTCAATGATTTTGAGATCGAACAGATATTTCGCGGTCGTCCGACAAATGAAGTCCCAGCCACCACCGGGGTTTGACGGCGCGATACACTGAGGGCTTTCCGCTTTAAATTCAGCAGACGCGCCAGTGACGCCCACCAGGGTTGCTGCAACGGCAAAGGCGCCAATGCGAGTATACTTCATGAACACGAGTGTTCCTCCCTAAATAGTCTTGTTTGACGGCGCAGTTTACCTGCGCTGAGTCGCTTAATTGCATATTGAAGCGCAAAAAGCCAATGTTAGTTTGGTTTTTTATGTTCAAAAATTCAAAATGGATTGCACTGAATCGCAAAAAATGCCGAAGATATCCCTATTTTTTGGTTTTTTATCTTATCAAAACCAGATTTACGACGTAGCATGGCGATGAAAAACCAATCTCGTTCCCCTCATAGAAAGAGCAGCAAACCTTGCCAGCCAACGCCCTCGCAAACCGGATTTCGACAAGATTGTTAAACGATATTGTTGTCGGAAATCTGCAGAATGGGCAGCATGTCGGCGCACAACAAGTTGCAAACCGATATGGCGTCTCTCGCACGCCAGTGCGCGAAGCGCTTGAAAAACTGCACGAAAGTGGTGTCCTCGTGCGCAAGGAGAACCGCGGCTATTTCGTCGCCGACAAACTACCCGAACTTGCGTCGGAAAACCTTGTCGGGATAGCGCGTGAGGACGTGGACCACTACCAGCAGCTGGCAAACGATTGGCTTACAAACGAATTGCCCGAAGACGTGACCGAACAATTCTTGCGCCAACGTTACAGCTGGACAAAAACCCAAGTGGCTGAACATTTGGTTCGTGCTGCTCGCGAAGGCTGGGCTGAACGTAAAGAGGGGTACGGATGGCGGTTTTTGCCCGTTGCAAAAACCCCCAAGGCCTTTGACGAGATCTATCGCTTTCGCATGGCCATTGAGCCCGTTGCAATGCTGGAGCCGTCTTTTGAAATCAATCGCTCGATCCTGGAAGAACAGCGGCGCATTCAGGAAAACATGCTTGATTCCGAGATTTCTCAGGCACCGGGCGAAGGGCTTTTGAATAACGGGTCCCTGTTTCATGAGGAAATCATGAAAATGTCTGGAAACCCGTTCTTTCTGATGGCTTTGCAACGTGTAAACAAGATGCGACGCTTGATGGAATATCGGGCAGAAATAAATCGTGACCGGTTGGTCGAGCAATGCTCAGAACACTTGGAAATTTTGACCCTTTTAGAGCGCGGAGAAGTTGTTGATGCATCTTACCTGATGCGACAGCATCTGGGCGGCGCTTTGCGCAGAAAGTCACCGCTTGCCCGAAACTGGGCCGAAGCTCCGAAAACTGGAGACGGTCGATCATGACCTTAAGTGATTGCCACGCCAACCCGAACATCCAATCCATTGCCTTGGTCGCGCACGACCAAATGAAAGACAAGATGATTGCTTGGGTCAAGCAACACGAATCCGCATTGGATGGACTGAAAATCTATGCCACGGGAACTACAGGCGGGCGTATTAACGATGAAACCAATCTGCACGTCGAACGTCTAAAGAGTGGTCCCCTTGGCGGTGATGCACAGATTGGGGCGCTTATTGCAGAAGACAATCTGGATGCGTTGATCTTCTTTATCGACCCACTGTCCGCCCTGCCTCACGATGTTGATGTTAAGTCATTGCTAAGGCTTGCAATCTTGTATGACACGCTCTTGGCTGTGAACGAAGCGTCTGCATCTGTGATGATCAACTGACTTATGCGCCCATGCATGTGGCAGCGAAATCGGTGCTCTAAATGTTTGCTTGATGGCTTGGTGCATCTTTAAAGCAATGTATTCTGGAGTTAGTATCGCGCAAGCACCAGCGCGCCACAGCAACTCTGAAGCAAATCGTATGAGTCTGGATTTGGATCTGAAGTTTTCTGTTGTTGGCAGCCTTTTCGTGCCACCCAAGTCGTCCTGCAAACAAGGATACCTGACATGAGCTGGAACCCCACGCAAAACCCTGAATGCCCGGCATTAGGCGCCAACGGCATTGAAACGCTGATTATCCCACGTGCCCGCGACATCGGTGGCTTTGAAGTTCGCCGCGCGCTGCCTTCGCCGGAACGGCAAATGGTCGGTCCCTTTATATTCTTTGACCAAATGGGGCCAGCTGAGTTCATTAACGAAGGTGGCATTGATGTGCGTCCTCACCCCCATATTGGCCTTGGGACTGTGACCTATCTTTATGATGGCGAGTTTGAGCATCGCGACAGTATTGGCACGCACCAAATGATCTACCCGGGAGAAGTCAACTGGATGACCGCGGGCAAAGGTGTCACTCATTCGGAACGTACAAGCACCGAAACCCGCGCCAGGAAAAACAAGCTTTTCGGTATTCAGACTTGGATCGCCCTTCCGGAAGACCGCGAAGACATGGAACCTGACTTTGAGCACCACAAAGAGGCGGCACTGCCTGTCATTAAAGATACCGGCACGACAGCCCGCCTTATCCTTGGGAGTGCCTTTGGCAATGTCAGTCCCGTCACAATGCAGTCCGAGACATTCTATCTGGATGTTGTACTAGATCCCGGAACGTCATTTCCAATGCCCGACAACCACGAAGATCGCGGGGTTTATGTAACCCAAGGCAGTGTCGAAGTCGCAGGTGACGTCTTTGAAGCGGGTCGCATGATGGTATTCCGACCCGGCGACCAAATCTCGCTTCGGGCTGGACCACAAGGCGCGCGCTTAATGGCACTTGGCGGCGCAACGATGAATGAAAAACGCTATATTTGGTGGAATTTCGTGTCGTCTTCAAAAGACCGGATAGAACAGGCTAAAGAAGATTGGAAAGCAGGTGATTGGGAAAACGGCCCCTTCCGTTTGCCGCCCGGTGATGATCAAGAGTTCATCCCGATTACCCCTGAACTGGATCGAACACGGCCTAGAGGGTGATCTGTTTCGACTGATGTCATGTTTGTCGTTTGCCATGCTCCCCTGGCAAGCCTTTCTTACAAGCTGCGCCAACTCCTCGAACTTCGCCTTTGGGTGCAATAGCCGGTCGCGCATAGCCCAAATCGCCGAGATACGCGGTTCAGGAAGCGTTGAAGCCATCACTCGGAATTTCGTCTCGACCTCACTCAATTCCATTGGCGCTTCGGGCCCGCCCCGTGCGTGCACATCACCAGAAGAAACCAAAGTGCCATCCTTCAAGGTGACTGTGACATCAGACCAACGCCCCAACGGAAAACGTGCAGAGTGCCCGGCGGCCTCGTGCACTGCGATGCGCGGTAGTACAGCGGACACGGCCGGGTCGATTAACGCCGCGCCGGTAATCTCGGCGGGGCCAATCCCGCCGCGAACAAGCATCACAGCTAGGGCAAAGCGCAGCGAATACTGGGCCTGCGATGTCGTCGTCGGCATATCAGGGAACAACGCCGCGGCTTCTGCAAATGTGTTCACTTCGATCTGAGTGACATCCGCAACGCCAAACCCATGATCTCGCATCAACCCGGATAAGGCATCCAATGATGCGTGAGCCCAACGGCAGATTGGGTAAGGTTTGATATAGTTTCTCTCAATGGTCCAAACATCACCCAGATCGGACCAGTGTGGGCCTGCCTCTTGCGCCTCGACCGTGATCGCCGGGGCGCCGGTAAATCCTGCTGTTGACATAAGCACAGCCATGGACCCCACCAATGCCCCCATACCCGATCCGTCGTGTAACATCGTCGGATTGGCAATCTCGCGCATCATCTGGCTGCGGGGACCGTGGTATTCCGCAATGCCAAATGCTTGGCGCAGCTGATCCGGACTGGCATCCCTAAGCCG
>CALHST010000186.1 GCA_938038825.1 uncultured Paracoccaceae bacterium
CCGATAATGGCGTCACGATCCTTGCGGGCAATCAAAAGGTCCTGTCGGCGCGATTGGCGGATGCAAAGTTCTTTTGGGAAAATGATCTGCGCGTGGCCAAGGCCGGTATGTCCGAATGGACAGACGCACTGTCGAACGTGACTTTCCATAACAAGCTGGGCACAGTGGCGGATAAGGTCACTCGCGTGGCGTCTTTGGCAAGTGAGTTGGCGTCAACTATAGGTTGTGATCCAGTGGTAGCGGAAGAGGCAGCGCGCCTTGCAAAAGCGGATCTGTCTTCTGAAATGGTCTATGAATTCCCAGAACTTCAAGGGCTTATGGGGCGTTATTACAGTGACGCGGCGGGCAAAAGCGCAGAGATCGCGGCGGCTGCACAAGAACACTACTCGCCGCTTGGTCCATCGGATGATGTGCCGACCGCCCCGGTGTCCGTCGCGGTGGCTTTGGCGGATAAGATCGATATTTTGACAGGGTTCTGGGCGATTGACGAAAAGCCGACCGGTTCCAAAGACCCCTTTGCACTGCGTCGGGCTGCCTTGGGTGTCATTCGGTTGGTTTTGGAAAACGGCGTGACGCTGCCGTTGCTGGAAACCTTTGCGAAGGCAAACCCCGAGACCGACGCCGACAATCTTTTAGGGTTCTTTCACGACCGCCTGAAAGTCTATCTGCGCGACCAAGGCATTCGTCACGACATCATCGACGCCTGCATTGCGATGCCCGGCAATGATGACCTTGCTTTGTTGGTCAAACGGGCGCAGGCGCTGTCGGAAGCGTTGAAAACCGAAGACGGTGAAAACCTGATCCAAGGGTTCAAGCGCGCCAACAACATCCTGTCCCAAGCGGAAGAGCAGGACGGGGTCGAATATTCCTATGGCGCGGATCCCAAATGGGCAGAAACAGATGAGGAACGTGCGCTGTTCACCGCACTCGACGCGGCAGAGGCAAAGATCACGCCTGCCATGGATGCGCAGGACTTTGGAACAGCCATGTCCGCAATGGCGGGGCTGCGTGGCCCAATTGATGCCTTCTTTGAAGCGGTCAAAATCAATGCAGATAATGACACGATCCGTCGTAACCGGTTGAACTTGTTGTCTCGCATCCGCACGATTTGCTTATCTGTTGCCGATTTGAACAGGGTCGAAGGCTAAAGGCGTGGCCGTGTCGGCCCGCGTCGACTTAGGCCCAACGTAACGCTTGCTTGATCACGTTTTCGGCCTATTGTGCGGTTACTTGAGTTATGCCGCAGCGCAGAAAGACAGTTATGCACCGCGATCCGCACACCACGTTGGTTATGCCCACCGCGCCCATTGCCGCAGAGACGCATGGTGGACGCGCCAAGTGCTTGCAACGGCTAGTGCGTTTGGACTTGCCAGTGCCAACAACAGTGGCCTTGTCGTTTCAAGCAGTCAAAGAGATCGCCAGAAACACATTGCCTGACGTGGACCGGATTGTGTCGCAGTTTTCGTCAGATGCGCTGCTGTGTGTGCGCCCATCGTCCGAAGATCCAGACTGGGGCGGGCCGGGGGCCATCCTGAATATCGGGATGAATGATGATCGCTATGAAGCATTGCGCCAATCCATGGGAACAGATGCAGCGGCGGCTTTGTATGCCCGGTTTGTTCAGTCCTACGCCGTTCACGTCGCGCGGCTAGATCCCGACATGTTCGATGATTTGCCGGACACACCGCAAGAACAACTCAAACGTTGCTTGATTGCCTATGTTGAAGAAGCGGAAGAAGCGTTTCCGCAAGATCCGGCGCGGCAGTTGGCCGATGTCTTGAAGTCTATGGCACGTGCCTGGGACGGAACGTCGGCACGTTTGTTGCGCGAAGCCAAAGGCGCGCCGAAAGACGCCGGGTTGGGCCTTGTGGTGCAGCAGATGGTCTTTGGTGTTGGCCAAGGCGTGTGTGGATCTGGTGTTTTGCAGTTGGTGAACACGATCACTGGGCAGGAACAAATTACGGGCCGCTACCTTGGTCAAAGCCAAGGGCGCGACGCTCTCGAAGCGGGGGAAGAGGCGTTGTACTTGACGCGCGATGCCCGTGGTCCATCGCTGGAGGATCTGGCACCGGACGTGTTTTCCGAATTGCAAACTCATGCGGTTCTGATGCGCACAAGGCTGCGCGAAGAAATGCAGGTCGAGTTTGCCATCGACAACGGCCGTGTTTTCATTTTGGACGGGGTGCGCGTGGCGCGTTCATCCCGTGCGGCCGTGCGGATTGCCGTCCGTTTGGCCCAAGATGGCATCATTCCGCAGGAAGACGCGTTGATGCGTATTCCGCCGCGCACCTTAAACGAATTGCTGCACCGCCAATTGGACCCGGCAGCGCATCGTGATGTTCTTGGGCGCGGGATTCCTGCCAGCCCCGGCGCGGCCACAGGGAAAATTGTCTTTACCGCGACAGATGCACAAGCCAGTGCCGCGCGCTTTGAGCCCTGCATTTTGGTGCGCCGCGAAACCAACCCCGAAGACATTCGCGGTATGCATCAAGCGGCAGCGGTTTTGACCGAAAAAGGCGGGATCACCAGCCACGCGGCAGTGATTGGCCGGGGTTTGGGGTTGCCCTGCGTTGTTGGTGCCAGCGAAATCCGGTTTCAAACGGCATTGCGGCAGTTGGTGACGCCGGACGGGCGTATCTTGCGCGAAGGGGACACAATCACCATTGATGGTACCTCTGGCGACGTGCTGGCGGGAAGCCCTCCGATGTTGGAAGCGGCTTTGGATGATGCGTTTCAAAGTTTGATGGATTGGGCGGATGAGGCCCGAGACATTGACATTCGTGCCAATGCGGACACGCCAGAAGATGCCCAAACTGCCGCAAATTTCAACGCGCAGGGCATTGGGCTGTGTCGAACAGAACATATGTTCTTTGAAGTCGACCGGCTAACTGTGATGCGCGAAATGATTTTCCTGGAAGATGCCGAGGATCGCCGTGCGGTTCTGGCGCGGTTGCTGCCCATGCAACGCGAAGATTTTCTCCATCTTTTCAAAATTATGCAGGGCAAACCGGTCTGCATTCGATTGTTTGACCCACCGTTGCACGAATTTCTGCCCGCAGACAAATCCGGCCAACGCGAGCTTGCCGAGGCGCTGGGGTTGCCCCTGAAAGATGTGATCCGTCGCATTGATGCCATGCGTGAACACAATCCCATGCTGGGATTGCGCGGTGTGCGTCTGGGTGTGACCTTTCCTGAAATCTATGAAATGCAAGCGCGTGCGATCTTCGAGGCCACATTGGCTGCCAGTTCGGACAACGAACCTGTCGTTCCCGAGATTATGATCCCGCTGGTATCTGCCAAGCGCGAAGTGGAACTGATCAAAACCCGTATTGATGCGGTCGCAGCGGCTGTTCGGACCGAACGCGACGCCACGTTTACCTTTCGACTGGGCGTCATGGTGGAAACGCCGCGTGCTGCGTTGCGGGCAGGAGACATTGCACAGCATTGTTCCTTCATGAGCTTTGGCACCAATGACCTGACACAAATGACCTATGGTCTGTCACGCGATGATGCGGGGCGGTTCATGTCCACTTATGTGCAGCAAGAGGTTTACCCCGAAGATCCATTCCACTCGCTGGATCGCGAAGGGGTGGGTGAGTTGCTGCGTTTAGGGGCCGAACGGGGCCGCGCCACGCAGCCGGATGTGGTTCTGTCCATTTGTGGCGAACATGGCGGCAACCCTGATTCGATTGCGTTTTGTCGCGACGTTGGATTTGACTATGTGTCCTGCTCTCCGTTTCGGGTTCCCGGGGCACGGCTGGCCGCCGCACAATTGGCGATCCAAGACAAGATCAACGCCAGTAAACCGGACTGACCACAAGATCATGGGGGTAACCCCTAATCCGGTCACGTTCCCCCTATGTAGACCCTAGGTTGCGACATGTGGGTGGGCTGGACCTTGGCCTGGTTTCACGCTAAATCCGCCCAGATTTTATTAAAGGATACCATGTCAGGATGTGGGGTTTCCGAACATGTGTTGGCCTCTTGTGCTGTTTTCTTGCGACATCTGTCTTTGCAAGCGAAACAGCAGTCGAGACCTTAAAGCGGATTGAAGAGCGCGGTTTGCGTGGGCTGAAGCCTGCGCGCATCGAAGAATTGCTGACGGCGCCTGCGCCGCGCCATTCCGGTGTCAGTTTTAGTCGTGCTTGGCTGGATTCACAGCCCGCGGCGGCTGGCGGTGCAGATTGGACGTGCCTGAGTGAGGCGTTGTATTTTGAGGCGCGTGGGGAAACCATCAAAGGCCAGTTTGCAGTGGCGGAAGTCATTTTGAACCGGGTGAAAAGCGCGCGGTTCCCCTCCTCTGTATGTGGTGTGATCAATCAGGGGACAGGGCGCAAATTCCAATGCCAGTTCACCTATACATGTGATGGCCACAAAGAAGTGGTGTCCGAACCCGGTGCATATAGCCGCGTGGCGAAAGTGGCGCGGATTGTGCTGGATGGTAAAGTGCCCAGCCTGACGAACGGTGCGACACACTATCATACAACGGCTGTTCGCCCAAACTGGGCGCGGGTTTACACACGAACCGCAAAAATCGGCGTTCACATCTTTTATCGTCACACGTTCCGCACTGCGTCTAATTAGACCGGGTCTTGCAAAACGGAGCGGCTGCGCCGCACGCGATGCTGTGCGTGCCACAGGCACGCGTTGGCGCATATCGGAACGATATTCCCGAAAATGGCAGCGTTTGGCGCTTTTTACGTCGAAAGTGACGTGGATTGTTTTGCATCCCCGAAATCGTTTCGCTACAGCGCTGACATCGCAACGGGAGTGGTGGTGTGAGTTCAGAAATCAGATTGGCGTTTGAGCATCCAAGCGTGCGTGCCGAAGCAACAGCAAAAGATGCTCCGCTGGATCGCATTTCCGTGCGTGATCACATCGTTGATGTGGAAATCGGCGCTTTTCAGGCCGAACGCGGTGTGCGCCAGCGCATTTGTTTCAATATTGTGGTTGAGGTGCGCCCATTGACGGGGCCCATCGACGACGATGTGGACCGTATCCTGAGTTATGACAAAGTATCCGAGGCAATCGCCTATGAGCTGTCGGCAGAACGCTTGAACCTGCTGGAAACAGTGGCGGAACGGGTGGCGGAACGTATTTTACTGGAACCCCAAGCGATGCGCGTATTTGTGCGCGTGGAAAAGCTGGATCGTGGTCCGGGGGCCTTGGGTGTTGAAATCGTGCGTGAACGCGGTCTGTCGGATGTTCCCGAGGCGGAAGAAGATACGCCTCATCCCCAGATCGTGTACCTAAGTAACGCGGCGATTGCGTCCACGCATTTGAGCGCGTGGATCGACCAACTTGAAACGCAGGCGCGGCCTTTGATTTTCTGTGTTGGTGCGGCGGAACTGGACTTGCCAACGGCTGCGCACCCGTTGGCGCAACGTCGTGTGGATTTATTGGCCATCGAGCAAAACGCGTGGGTTTTGGCAGCGCGAGACGCGCGTTGCAAAGTGGTGGATACCCGTACAGAGTTGGATTGGGCCATGCGCAATGGTCAGATTTGCATTTGGGCACCCTCAAAGATCGTATTGGATGCAGTAGACAGCCCGGCAACACGCACAGATGATGCGGTGGCATTGGCGGCATGGTTTGCTGCCACGCTTGAAGCAGAAGAGATGCTGTTGATCGGGGAACGCCCTCCTTTAAGTTTGGAAGAGGACATGGCCTGTCCTGTGCGCAGCCATAAGGTTACAAATCCAACTCTCCCAGACGCATGACACCGTATTACCGGCCATTGGTGCAATTGGATCCTGTGCGCCCGGACGATGCGTATCGTCTTGCCGGTGGATGGGGGTGGTTTGCCCATGTGGAAGTGTTGCAACGCGGTTTAGCCCCCAAGGTCATTCGTGCCAGTGAGACGCCATCTGATTGGCTGGCGCGCCTGACCGCGTCACGATCATCCACGAACGGGCTGGCCTTTGATGCGCCCAAAGTGATGGGCATATTGAACGTCACCCCAGACAGTTTTTCCGATGGCGGCGCGTATTTGGGAATGGCAGATGCCGTGCAGCATGCGAATTCCATGGTGTCTGGTGGAGCGCATATCCTTGATATCGGGGGCGAAAGCACACGTCCCGGAGCGGTCACAGTCGCACCTGCCGAGGAAATTGCCCGAACGGCCCCCGTGATCGAAGCCTTGCGTGCAAGCGGTGTGAGCGGCCCCATCTCGATTGACACGCGCAAAGCGGCGGTTGCGAGGGCAGCTTTGGATGCTGGTGCGACGTTGGTCAATGATGTGTCTGGGTTCACCTATGATACGGGTCTTGCCGCACTTTGTGCCGAACGCGCTGCGCCCGTGTGCGTGATGCATGCTCAAGGTGATCCGGCCACAATGCAGCAAAACCCACACTATGATGACGTCTTGCTGGATGTGTATGATTTTCTGGCCTCAAGGGTCGACGCCTTGGAAAGCCTTGGCGTGTCGCGTCACAATGTCATTGTGGACCCCGGTATCGGATTTGGAAAAACGCAGGCGCATAATTTGGCCTTGCTGCAACGGATCAGCCTGTTTCACGGGCTTGGTGTTCCCGTTCTTCTGGGGGCGTCACGCAAACGTTTCATTGGCACCATCAGCGGGGCAGAGCAGGCAGACCAAAGAATGCCGGGATCTGTGGCAGTTGCCCTTGCGGCCCTTGCACAAGGCGTTCAAATTGTCCGGGTACATGACGTAACACAGACACATCAGGCCATTGCCCTTTGGCAAGCGGTTCGGGACGGAGAGCACTAAGATGGCAGACCTTTTTGGCACGGATGGAGTGCGGGGAAAAGCAAACACCTATCCCATGACTGCGGATATGGCGCTGCGTATCGGGGCTGCTGTGGGGCGGTATTTTGCACGGGCAGATGGTGGTCATCGTGTGGTGATCGGAAAAGACACGCGGCTGTCGGGCTATATGTTTGAAAACGCGCTGACCGCGGGTTTGACCTCCACTGGAATGAATGTGCTGCTGCTCTCGCCCGTGCCCACGCCTGCGGTTGGGTTGCTGACGCGCTCCATGCGGGCTGACCTTGGGGTTATGATTTCTGCGTCCCACAATCCCGCCGAAGACAATGGCATCAAGTTTTTTGGCCCGGACGGGTACAAATTGTCTGATGCGGTCGAGGCCGAGATCGAGGGTTTGGTTCAATCCGGTGTCGAACTGGCCCCCGCATCCCAAATTGGTCGTGCCAAGCATGTCTATGATGGGCGGTATCGTTATGTGGAACGGGTAAAATCCTCGTTCCCGCGGCAAATGCGTCTTGATGGACTTAAAGTTGTTGTGGATTGCGCCAATGGGGCGGCCTACCGGGTGGCACCCGAAGCGTTGTGGGAATTGGGGGCCGAGGTTATTCCGGTTGGCGTGACCCCAGATGGTACCAATATCAATCAGGGATGCGGATCCACAGCACCGCAAACGGCGGCTGCGGCCGTTGTGGCCCATGGCGCGGATGTGGGGATCTGTCTGGATGGCGATGCAGATCGGGTGATTTTGTTGGATGAAACCGGCAAAGTGGGGGACGGCGACCAGTTCATGGCGCTGATGGCCACGCGGTGGAAGCAGGAAGACCGCCTGAAAGGGGGCGCTTTGGTTGCGACAGTGATGTCCAATCTGGGGCTTGAACGGCATTTGGAAAGCCATGGCGTGCGGCTGGAACGTACAGGCGTTGGCGACCGCTATGTCGTTGAACGCATGCGCCAAGGGGGCTTTAATCTGGGTGGAGAACAATCCGGCCATATCGTGATGAGCGATTATGCCACTACGGGTGATGGTTTGATGGCGGGGTTACAGTTTTTGGCCGAAATGGTGCGCAGCGGAAAGCCCGCATCCGAGCTGATGCATGTCTTTGATCCCGTCCCGCAAATGTTGAAAAACGTGCGCTTCCAGGCCGGTCAAACGCCTTTGGAAAGTGATGCGGTGCAGGCTGTCATCGCGAATGTCGCTGAGACGCTGAAGGGCCAGGGGCGATTGTTAATTCGCAAATCCGGGACAGAACCGCTGATCCGTGTGATGGCCGAGGCCGAAGACGAAGCCGTATTGACCGCATCTGTTGACGCTGTTGTCGCGGCAGTTGAGACCGCAGTCAGCACATAAACCGGCTTCTAAGTGGGCAATGCATCATCGCGCAATCACCGGGCGCGTTTAGGGCGAAATAAACGAGACAATGCACCATATTGGCTGAGACCAACCCCGGCCAAAATCAATGCAAGCGCATAGATCAGGCTTGGGGGCAGAGGTTCAGACAAAAGCCACGCGCCCAGCACCACAGACCACACCGGGACCTGATAATTTGTCAATGACATGAACACAGGACCCGCCGAGCGCACGACAAGAACACGCAGGAAGTTCGCAGCGGCGGTGGGCACCAAGCCCAGAAAGGCAATGACCATAAGTGTATCGGTAGACGGGATCTGCGGGACGCCTTCTTGGATCAGGGCCATCGGGACGCAGATTGTCGCGGCG
Source organism: uncultured Paracoccaceae bacterium (assembly GCA_938038825.1). Lineage (GTDB taxonomy): Bacteria > Pseudomonadota > Alphaproteobacteria > Rhodobacterales > Rhodobacteraceae > Aliishimia. Next base: position 8,445 of record CALHST010000186.1, read on the forward strand.
ATCAGCAACAGGATGGTAGACAGTCCAATCGGATCTATAGCGGGCAGGCGGCGCATCAACACGGAACTGATGCCATAACAACAGGCCGCAGCCACACAGGCCATGCGTCCCGCCCATTCCAGATCTGCCCCGGTTGTGTCAAAGGCCTGGCCCCCGATCAGCACGCAAACCCCGACAAACCCTATGATAAACCCAAGCGAGCGGCGCAGCGTCAGGCGCTCTCCGGGGACGAAAAAATGCGCCATGGGCAGCACGATCAGGCCCACACTTGCCATGGACACGCCGGCAAAGCCCCCGGTGGTATATTGCTGCCCCCACGCCAGCAGCATAAAGGGGATCGCCGTGGAAAAGGCCCCGATGATCAACACAATCCACATATCCGTGCCAGAAGGCGGTTCCAAAAACAACTGCCCCCCAAACCAACGCCAAATTGGGACAGTGACGATGGCCGCAAAGCTGATGCGCGCTGCTGCAAGCCAAAACGGTGTCATGCCTTCAAGCGCCACTTCCGTAACCAGAAACGTCGCGCCCCATGTCAGCCCCAACGTGGCCACCATCACCCAACTGGACCACGTGATGTTGGGGCTATTTGTCATGCAAGCGGGTGCTGTCTTCGGGAACTTGATCCCGTTCTGTCATGGTATAGTCGCGCAAAACATGTGCGACGCGGATGCGGTAGTCTTCAAAGTGAATGTCGCGCCCAGCCGTTTGCGCATCCCGATGGTCCGGCAAATTCCGCCAATGGGCCAGAGCGTCCTCGTCTTCCCAATAAGACAGTGACAGCAATTTGCCCGGCTCCATCAGGCTTTCGAACCGTTCCACCGAAATGAATCCGGGAATGTCTTTCAGGTGATCTTTCAAAGCAGCTGCGCGCGCCAAATAAAGATCCCGGTGCCCGTCCTTAGGAAGGACTTCAAAGATAACTGCAATCATGCTGGTGTCCTTGTTTTGTGTGATACACAGGTCAGCCACGTTCTGTCCTCTTTGAGAATGAATTTTTCGGATTGTGCAAACTGATAATTCTCTTGACCCAAAGGATCTTGTGCCAATCGCGCCCGGTAGGCTTCGTATTCCCCCAAGGATTTCACGTGATAAATCCCATAAGCAAGAGTGCTGGAGCCTTCGTGTGGCGCAAAATATCCCACCAAATCAGCTCCGCATCTGGGAATGGCTGTGGCCCATCGGGCCCCGTATTCAGCAAAGGCGGCGCGTTTGGTTGGGTCGATCTGGTATTGAATAACGCATGTCAGCATGGCGTGTCCTTTCATATATGCTGGATCGTTATAGACGCTTGCTTGCAGTGAATGCTTCGGTCATGATCAAACTATGAAAGAAGGACCAGATATCGCCCGCGTCGCTGCGTTGATCGGGGATCCCGCCCGCGCCAACATTCTGACAGCGCTTATGGATGGGCGCGCCCTGACCGCATCGGAACTGGCAGAGCATGCAGGTGTTGGTTTGTCGACGGCCAGTGGTCATTTGTCCAAACTGTCCCACGGGCACCTTGTGCAACAGCGCAAATCCGGGCGTCACAAGTATTTCCAATTGGCAGATGGCGATGTTGCTGCGGTGTTAGAGGCGCTGATGGGGTTGGCGTCCAAGGATGGTCCGACCCGCGTGCGCACAGGTCCCAAGGATGCCCAGCTGCGTACAGCGCGCGTGTGTTACAATCATCTTGCGGGGCAGATGGGGGTTCAGATGTTTCAGTCACTGGTGTCAAAGACCGTATTGGACGAGCAGGGGGCAGATATCACACTCACCCCGAACGGGACTGCCTTTATGACAGAGTTCGGCATCGACCTTGACGATTTGCGGACCTCACGCACGCCGCTATGCCGGTCGTGTCTGGATTGGAGCGAGCGGCGCACACATCTGGCTGGCACGCTGGGCCGTGCCATGTTGCGCGAGATGGAGCACAAAGGCTGGCTGCGCCGTGATCCGGCAAGTCGGGCAGTTGTGTTCACATCCCGCGGAAAAACGGCCTTTGATCACTGTTTTCCTGTGGGCGTTTGACAGTGTGTAAGTAGCAGCTTACCGTAAGTCATGACTTACGAAGAATCACTTGCTGCGCTTGCTGACCCAACACGGAGATCTGTTTTTGAGGCCGTTGCCCGCAAACCCAGTGCTGTTGGTGCCTTGGCGGATCAATTGCCCGTTAGCCGACCCGCGGTGTCCCAACATTTGAAAGTTCTGACAGATGCCGGATTGGTGCAGGTGCGCGTCGCGGGAACCCGCAGGATTTACGCAGTGCGGCCAGAAGGTTTGGCCGAATTACGCGCCTATCTTGATCAATTCTGGGGTGATGCAATGGACAGTTTTGCCAATGAAATCAATTTGAAAGAGAGATATCCAGATGCCTGATCCCGTTGTTAAAACCGTTGACGTCAATTGCAGCGCGGCAGAGGCCTTTGACGTATTTGTCAATCGAACGGCCAAGTGGTGGCCATTGGAAAAACACGCGGTGTCGGCCGGGTCTGGCAATGCGGCCTTGGCCGTCACAATCGAACCGCGCGTCGGTGGGGCGGTCTATGAAACGATGCATAACGGCGAACGTGCCGAGTGGGGCACCGTTTTGGAATTCACACCGGGCGAAAAGTTGGCGATGACATGGCATCCGGGGAGCAATGGGGACAATCCCACCCGCGTAGATGTTGAATTTGAGGCGCTTGATGACGCGCGCACCAAAGTCACGCTTACGCATTCAGGCTGGGAAGTCTGGGCGGACAAAGCCGACACAATGCGCGACAATTATAATGGCGGCTGGGTGTTGGTGTTTGAAACCCGTTATGCGCAAGCATGTGTGCCTGCGTGAAAGCTGCACAAAAAGAATGGGCGCCTCAAAGACGCCCATACAAAAAAGCTTGGTTTATTTAGGTCTTACGACTTCTTTTTGCGGATCATCGCAAACGCACCAAAGCCACCGATAAGCAATGGCAATCCAGCGGGCAGTGGCACAGCGGCAATCGGTCCAAAACCGTTGGTCGCGATATCAAGCACCTCTGCATTGGAAAGGGCGCGGTCATAGATGAACACGTCGTCCAACAGACCAATAAAGTCTTCGTTGAATCCGGGATTTGTGCCGATGAATAAGTTAAAGCCAGAATCCGTCAAAGCCGTTGCTTCGTTAAATGTTGCTTCGACGACTCCATCCACGAACAGCTTGCTGTCGGCGCCGTCATAGACAACGGTCAAGTGTGCCCAAACGTCCAACGGAGCTGTTCCCGGCGCGTCCGCAACACCAGCACCGGTGAAGGCAGCAAACCCAGTCCCCGTATCGTTGCCACGCGTGTCCACGCCCAAAGTGCGGTCAAATCCGCCATTGTCATGTGACAAAATTTTGCTGCCGGGAGTAGACCCAAGAGACGCCAAGTTGACCAATGCCCCCATCGTAATTGCGCTGATGGCGCTTCGGTTAATGTCGATACCGGTGTCAATTCCGCTTAGACCAGCCACGGCTCCAAATCTTGCAGCATTGCTACCATCTGCACTTGCGCCAACAGCAAGGCTTGCAGCGCCACCGACACTTGTACCAGTATTCCCATTGCCAGAGTCATCCACCAGCAAACCATTGTCAAAAGTATACAATGCGAACGGATCGATTGGCGCAGCCAGTACTGGGCTTGCGCACATTGCGCCGACGAGAGATGCCAAAAATATTTGTTTCATAATAGTGCTCCATAAAATATCGGATGGTCGAACGTGTCATATTTCGAGCCGGTTGGTCAAGATTCCTGTGTATGACTGTGCAAAAGCGAGCAACAATGAGCCGTAAAGTGGCGCATTGTTTTGGAATTTGAATGTAAAAAAGAGAAAGGGCGCATCGAAATGCGCCCTTTACTTTGAGAACTTTGAGAAACTGAAAAATCAGTTCTTGGCTTTGTCGACCATTTTGCCTGCGGAAATCCAAGGCATCATGCCGCGCAGGGTTTCACCGACTTCTTCGATTTGATGCGCGTCATTGCGACGACGCGTGCCTTTGAAGAAGGGCTGACCCACTTGGTTTTCAGACATGAAGTCACGCACAAACGCACCTGTTTGGATATCGTTCAGGATCGCTTTCATACGGGCTTTTGTTTCGTCGTAAGGCAGAACCCGCGGGCCAGAAACATACTCGCCATACTCAGCAGTGTTCGAGATCGAGTAGTTCATGTTCGCGATGCCGCCTTCATAGATCAGGTCTACGATCAGCTTTACTTCGTGCAAGCATTCGAAATACGCCATTTCGGGTGCGTACCCTGCCTCGACCAGCGTTTCAAAGCCCATGCGGATCAGCTCAACAAGCCCGCCACACAGAACGGCTTGTTCACCGAACAGGTCGGTTTCGCATTCTTCGCGGAAGTTGGTTTCGATAATGCCGGACCGACCACCACCGATTGCGGAGCAGTAGGACAGACCAATTTCCAGCGCTTTGCCCGAGGCATCATTGTCTACAGCAACAAGGCACGGCACGCCGCCGCCTTTTGTGTATTCGCCGCGCACGGTGTGACCGGGGCCTTTTGGCGCCATCATGATCACATCCACAGTGTCTTTGGGTTCGATCAAGCCGAAATGCACGTTCAGACCGTGGGCAAATGCCATAGCTGCGCCGTCTTTCAGGTTGTCGTGAACGTATTTCTTATACGTTTCCGCCTGTAATTCGTCGGGCATTGTGAACATGATCAGATCACACCATGCGGCCGCTTCGGCGATGCCCATGACTTTCAGGCCTTCGCCTTCGGCCTTTGCTGCAGAGGCGGAGCCTTCGCGCAGAGCCACAACGACGTTCTTTGCGCCAGAGTCGCGCAGGTTCAGCGCATGGGCGTGGCCTTGTGAGCCATAGCCCAAAATCGCCACTTTCATGTCTTTGATGAGGTTCACATCGCAATCGCGATCGTAGTAGACGCGCATATCGGTCCCTTTCCGGTTACAAATCTGAATGCGTTATAATCTGCGTATCGAGAGATTGCAGTGATTGATTGTGAGTATTTTTGGAACAATGAAGGGGTTATCATTCGTCAATTGATCAGATATTGCGATATTCATGCTTGATGATGTGGATCGACGAATTTTACGGCAGTGGCAGGCGGACCCGTCTTTAGCACCGCAGGACCTTGCTGAAAAGGTCGGGGCCAGTCAGGGGCAGGTGACGCGGCGTGTGGCGCGATTGCGCGATGCAGGTGTGGTGCAGGCCGTTGAGACAGAAGTGGATTGGACCGCATTGGGATATGCGGTTCAGGTGTCGCTGCGGGTGACATTGGACAAGACTGCGCCGCGGGCGTTTGACGAGTTTATTGCAGCCGCACGTACGGTGCCGGAAGTTCTGGAAGTTCAGACCTTTCTGGGTCGGGTGGATGTGCGTTTGAATTTGATTGCGCGGGATATGCCGCATTACCAGCAGGTGTATCGCAGTCAGATCATGACGTTGCCGCATATCGCAGATATCGAAGCGTTGATGCAGGTGGCCCGGATTAAATCCGAAGAGGCGTTGCCGCTGTGATTGATTTGGACGACATCGACCGGTCTTTGGTGCTTTCTTTGGCACGGGATGCCACACAAAGTGCGGGTGCTTTAGGGCGCGAATTTGGGTTGTCGCAACCTGCCACATGGCGGCGCATCAAGCGGCTGCGCGAAGCCGGTGTTCTGGGCGCGCGTCGTTTGCGCCTGAACTCTGAAAAGCTGGGGTTTGGTGTCACTGTGTTCCTGGGGGTCAAGTTGGCCACAAAGGGGCGAGTGAGCTTGGAGGATTTTGAGCGCGCGGTCATCGCGATCCCGGAAGTGCAAACAGTAGAGCATGTCTTAGGCTTGTATGACTATCGTTTGCGTGTCGTGGCCCGGGATTTGCCGGATTTCGAGCGTGTTTTGCGCCGCCGCATCATGACCTTACCCGGCGCGGGTGAGGTCGAAGCCAATGTTCTGCTAAGCGAAGAACGTCTGCCTGGACCTTTGCTGCCATGACGGATGATGCGGAAAGACACGCTGTTTGGATTGCCATGTCCGAATTGTTTTTGGATACCGAGCATTCCCCAGCAAGCCTGAGGTCTATTTTCGATGTGTTGATGGCGGCGCCTTTCGACCTTGTGACGTTGGAAGGCATTTTTGTAGATGAGGTGTGTCCTGTGTGTTTTTCCAATTTGCGATCTGTTGCAGGTGTTTGGGACGGCTTTGATCCGGATCAATTGATTGCGGAATGCCAAAAGACAAAAGAACGACGCCCCAGTTTTGCGCGTCTTGGTCGTTTCTTGCGGCGTCAGGCGATCAGGACGCACATTCCGGAATGGCAGCATTTGCGCCAGCGCCTCCAGGCACATGGCAAAACATAATCCGCCTATCGGAAACCTGCGTTTACAAAGGAACTTGTGACGGGTGATTTCCAGGGACGTGAGGCCCCAACTAGGCTTTGCCCTTTGATGCACCTGCCGTTACATGTCCTGCAACCACATCGGAGGACACGTCATGCCCACACTTTTGGACACAGTAGACCCGCAAGGGCTTGAGGAATTTTCGGTTGTTTTCACGGACCGCTCTCTGAATTCGATGAGCAAGCAGTTTCAGGGTGTGATGCGCGATATCCATGCAATGCTGTGCGACGTGTATCATGCGGAGGGTGCCGTTATTGTGCCAGGGGGCGGAACCTATGGCATGGAAGCCGTGGCCCGGCAGTTTGCGCGGGATGCAAACGTTTTGGTGGTACGCAATGGGTGGTTTTCCTATCGTTGGAGCCAGATCATTGAAAGCGGGATGCTGACGGCTGAAGCAACAGTGATGAAAGCCCGCCAGACCGGGAATGTCAGTCAATCGCCTTTTACACCGTGCCCGATAGACGAGGTTGTCGCGGCCATTCGCGAACAAAAACCAGACGTGGTGTTTGCCCCGCATGTGGAAACCTCGGCCGGCGTGATTTTGCCTGATGACTATGTGACGGCTTTAGCCGCCGCGGCGCATGAGGTTGGTGCATTGATGGTTCTGGATTGCATTGCGTCTGGGTGCGCTTGGGTGGATATGAAAGCGACGGGCGTGGATGTGTTGATCTCGGCCCCGCAAAAGGGGTGGAGTGCGTCGCCCTGTGCAGGCCTTGTCATGCTGTCCGAGCGTGGATTGGCGCGGCTGGAAGAGACGGCATCAGACAGTTTTGCTGTTGATCTGAAAAAGTGGCGGCAGATCATGCAAGCCTATCTGGATGGCGGGCATGCGTATCACGCGACCATGCCGACGGATGCGTTGAAAGACTTCCGCGATACGATGGTTGAGACCAAAGAGTACGGCTTTGATAAGCTGCGCGACGCGCAATGGGCGTTGGGCAATGCTGTGCGTAAGATGATGGCGGATAAGGGCATTGTGTCTGTTGCCGCGGATGGGTTCGGCGCGCCCGGTGTTGTTGTCAGTTATACGACGGACCCGGACATTCAAACGGGTAAGAAATTCGCAGCGCAAGGCATGCAGATTGCGGCTGGTGTGCCGCTGCAATGTGATGAGCCCGCTGATTTTCGCACCTTCCGGTTGGGGCTTTTTGGCTTGGACAAGCTGTATGATGTGGACGCCACAGTTGCGCGACTGTCCCGTGTTGTTGATACGGTTCTTTGATCTGTAGGGTGAGCTTTAGCTCACGTTTGTCGGCGGAATGAGCGGTGCGTGAGCTAAAGCTCACCCTACATTTAAACCCATGATATGGGAGATGGGGTCAGCGGACGCCAAGGCCCATTTGCATGAGGGTTCTGCGCACCGCTGGTAACGCGTAGATTGCTTGCAGACCTAGTGCGCGTGCATCCCGCAACGGTTGCGCTTCGGCTTGGCTGGCGCGATTCAAAAGATCAAT
>CALHST010000187.1 GCA_938038825.1 uncultured Paracoccaceae bacterium
TCTGCAAAGAAATTCACCAATGTGATCTTGTCGCCATTTTCCAGCGTAATGATCAAGTTCTCACCAGAACGTTGCATCGATGCGATATCGGAACGATCGGCATGTATGGACACGTCAAAACCAGTTGCTTCAGACAAACGATAATTGCTTGTTGTCAACTCGGTTGTGCTGCTCGATCCATCCTGGGGTGTGACTCGAAGTTCGGAGCTCATGGCGTTAGTCCTCTAGATTTTTTGTTTGTTTTTGCCCGGCCTGATGGGCGATCACTTGTTGCGTTTCAACCAACACTTGCGAGGTGATCTTAGGCATTTTTAAGGGGAATTTCCGAAAACTTAACGCAAAATGGTTAATTTCACAAAAGCATCACACGAAGAGCAAAATTCCGCCGCCCTACGACCACAGTCCCGCCACAATACCCGCGATAGTGCGAGTATGTTAACAAAACCTTACCGCCGCTGTTGCTGCACGACGACCGTCTTTCTGGCGCAACGCCGCCAAAAGCCGAATCAAAATTGGTGAAATACATTCTTCCGCTGTGATGCACAGCGTGAAAGGCTATCTGCGCAATATTAGCTTTCTAGATCGGCTCGCACTTTTCAGAAACGGTACCGATGGATCGTTTGAACCTTCTGAAACGAGTTCTCTGTTACCAATATTTGAGAAAACGAAAGAGCGAACTGTTATTGGCCGATGAAGGTCGCCGCTTGGTCTATGTTTGAGAGAGCTTCTCGTCTTTGTTAATGGCATCAAGAACTGGCTCACGAATTACATACTTCTGTCGGCAGACAACGTTTCGTAAAAGACGCAATGCCATGCGCCACGACGATTGGATCCATGATGACGCCTTCAGGCTCGGCACGTGATCTGCCTTGTCGGTGCATGTATGCTTGAAAGAGGGCCGTGCTGGTACCCGTCACTCGGAACTGACGGTGGCTGTTACCCAGCGAAATCGACTCGATCCACTCAACATCTGGGCGCACTGCAATGTCTTGATAGTTTTCCCACGTCATGTTGTTCGTCGCTTTGTCGATGCGGAACACAGAATACAGCAGCAATTGCACCGCCCCAGTTCGCGCCGAATGGTGCGTTTATGCACTTAGCCTTCTGGGACTCAGTCTTTTGCCAGAAAAGCGCAGGCGTTTTTCGGTTGGGCTGTATTTGCCAACGAACACAACTATTGACTGAATTGCTGCCATAGGCGCATAGTGAGGCATATTTAATTTGAGGAAAGCTGATGGCGAAATCGCCAAGACAGCCGCATTTAAGCAAAAAATTTCTAATGGGCGTTGCGGTTGCGACGATCCCACTGGCGGGATGCGACCCTCAAACTGGCGGCGGAGAAAACACGTCTGGTGCTCCGGTGCTTACGGCCCCTGCTGAAGAAATCGCATTGTACGAACGCGCACGCGCGGCAGGAACGGTGGCCGCGGCAGAAGCCTTTTTGCGCAGCTTTCCAAATAGTGTTCTTGTCAGAAATCTGCTGCGCAGCGTACCGACGACTACCCTTAGCAGACTTGATGCAAGAACCGTTCGCTCTTTAGATCCCGCGTTGGTGAATTCTTTGCCGCTCAATGTCCAAAGGGCACTTTCACGGGACGAGCGTTCGGGTGGTGAACAAAACGGATCTGATCCTTCAGATGGTTACAGCGGATAGGTCCGATTAACACGGCGAATGAGATCAAGACGCCCGCGCAAAGGTCTTGCGACCGCTTGGGTGTATTTTCCGTGTCCGTCATTGTAACGAATTACAATTATGGACACTACATTCCATCATGCCTTGAAAGCTTAGCGGCCCAAACCAGCCCGCCTGACGAGATCATTGTCGTGGATGATGGTTCGACGGATGGCAGTCGCGCCATCTTGGCGGAATTTCCGAACATCACGCACATTGATCAACCCAATGGCGGTCAAGCAGCGGCTTTCAACGCGGGTTTTTCCGCCAGCCGGGGCGACATTGTGATGTTTGTGGACGCTGACGACAAGCTTTTACCCCACGCAATTGAAGTCGTGCGACGTCTTTGGTCAACGCATGTTTCGGCACTTTCCTTTGGTCTACAGATGATAGACGGTCAGGGGCACAGCATCGGACAGTACCCGATGGAAGTTCCAGATCGCGACAATCTGGATCGATTGCTAAACCATTTGACGATTCCGTTCATGCCAACAACGGGAAATGCATTTGGGCGGGACGCAATTGAATGGGCCTTTCCGCTGCCCACTGAAAGATGGCGTATTAGCGCAGACGCTATTTTGATCCGCGCAGCGCTTTTGTCTGCGCCGATCCGCCATATTCGACAAACCCTTGGTGCTTACCGAGTACACGGACAAAACAATTACTTCCGAAGTGGCGCGACAGGACCATGGCGCGCCAATCGTGGATTGCGCGATATCGCACAGGCTGGGCTTGACCTTGTTTCCATGACCGCACGCGCAAAAAAACCATTGCCCACAGCATATCGACACAAGTTGCACTATGCCGCGCTGCGCAATCAGCTCAAAGCAGAAGATATCGCGTTTGATCGAGGTGCGTTTGTTGCGTTTCGCAAGCGACTGTTGTCAGACTGTGAGAGAGGCCGGTTTCGACTGTATCTTTGGGCACTGACTTTCAGCGCAGTTCATAGCCGAGCATTGCGTCGCATGCTTGTTGACCCGCGCAGTCAACCACGTGCCCTATCAGGATTTCTGGAACGGATCCGCGGGCGTACATTGCGTGATCAATTGGCAGAAGATGTCCCTCAACGCGGCCCGTTTTCCAGCGGTCTTTTGCCTGACATGACAGTGTCTCAGGATCCGATGGACTGGCTTACTGGCCCGGAATGGAACCGGGACCACGGCACCAACGCTGTCGATTTATGCGCCACGCACAGTCGCTTTAGCTTTAAGCGCGCTTGGTCTGGACCCGCAATCCTAAGTCTTGATATCGCACCCAGACATGGGCCACTCGTTGAACTTTCAGTGTTTCACAACGGATTGCCACTTGGCACCCAAACCGTGAAAAATCGCCAAACGCTGACTTTCTCGCTGCCTGAAAACACGCAAACGCTAAACCGCAAAGATGTTATCGAAATCGCCGTTCGTGACCTTTGGCGTGGCAGGTTTGGCGTGTTTTCTCGGATGATGTTGAAAGCGCATCGACTGAAAGTACACTCCGTCAAGGTGCTGCCGCAAACCGCTGATCCGGCATCAGCTGTGTTGACTGCATCTTCGCCCACACCAATGACGTCGCTTGGTGATGTCGTACGCAAGCCCAATGGTGAGACACTTGTAGGCGAAATTCTGATTGGTACGGGTGAGATTGTAACCGTGTCTGTCCCTGCTCTTGAGTCACCGTATTGCCTGGCAATCACGTTCTCAAAGGACCAGCCAAAGGGTTCCATGACCATCACCTTAAATGACGATGTCTTATGCTGCGCCGACATAGGGCCAAACACGCAATGTCTGTGTGAAATGGCAGAATACCTGCGGGTTTTTGATGCGCCAGCGCAGCTCCAATTTACATTTGAACCAAGTGACTTTCTGGACGATGTCATTGTGGCGATTAATGATATGGCTTGGGTTCCCGGTGCTGCGATTGGTCGGTACGGTTGGCCCACGCTAACCCCGGGTATGTGGGCGGGCATTGGTATGGGCCCTGCATTGACATCCTATCTTGGTGAGGGATGGCAACACATGGACGACGGCACCGCCATCATGCACGGCAGTGCCGCGCAACTGACCCTGTCTCAGGCCGCAATTTCACACATCGCCGTTTTGCGGCTCGAGCTTGAGCCATTGGATTTGGCTGTGACGCAGGATCCGTTGGTGTTGGTTGTCGCCGCACATGGCGAAGAGCGGATGACAGTTCAACTTGTCGGACCAGGTATCATTGATGTCGACTTGACAGGAATATCCCCGGACAAAAGCCATTTAGTTGCAATTGATCTTTATGCGGCGCGACAGCCGGAGACCCAAGAAGGCAATCCCGAAGGTCCTCAAGACCATGGTGGGCTTCGGCTTAGCCGCATGGGATTGGCCGCAGAAGCGACGCCTCCTTTGCGGCCAAACATGGTGGTGAACAGCAAGCCGGACACGACAGTACAACGCCAACTCGACATGATCCGCAATGCTTTGTCTTCGGCGGCATCAACGCGAGACCTTCAAAACTTGCGCAACGATTTGATCGTAACGATCAGTCACCTAAGCCCAAACGCGGCATTTGCCTGCCTGACTGCAGACGATCTATCCGTCATGGCCACGCTGTCTGCGAAATTGCCACCCCACATAGATGCAACGTCAGAGCCATCTTTGAACGATTCAGATTGGTTGCAGGGTTTAACCTTTTGTATTTTGCGCGGACCTGCATTCGTAACACTTCGGGGGGTTGAGTTCGCCGATTTGCCCGACATGACACGTGATTTTGCCCAGATCTTGGGCTCTTTCTTGGTTATGGATCCCGTGTTCGGAACGCCGCGAGACAGGCTGGCGGATTTCCAAAACCATCTGATTGATGTCATGCAACAAGCCCGCAATGCGTTGGCCAGTAGCCCGGTCGGAAGTTTCCATTATCTTTTGGCAACAGCAACCGTTTCTGCATTTCGCGCCAAGTCATTGTTGTTTAGCGATTTGCCATTGCGTCCACACGTGGAAGCATTCGGGCAAGCGCTTGAGGCAAAACTTCTGCGACAGGGGCACAACCTGTTTGCGCCACAAGACGCGACACCGGCAGAACAGACAGCCAAACAGCGCATCGGGATTGTATTGCACAACACTGAACCAGCGCCGGAAACATGGATTTGGCGCGCAATATTGCGGAAAATTCCGCGACGCGATGCCGAAATCTTCGTTTTCTTTACCGAACAGAACGCCCCACCCAAATCAGGTTTTGAAAACTGCACCTTCGTGGGTTTGGCCGGTAAATCACTGTCAGAAACTGTTCTTGCCCTGCGTCGCGCCAATGTGGACGTAATGATATTGGGTGCAAATTTTTACGGACATTGTTTCATGGCAGAGGTATGCGCGCACCGCCTTGCGCCTCGCCAGATTGCCCTATCTGCTGCTTTCCCTGCCACAACCGGCCTTAGCAGTGTCGACACGTTTGTTTTGGGAAACGCGGTTTGCCCAAAATCAGCTGAGTCTGATTATTGCGAAGATGTGGTTTGGGCACCCGGTGCCGGACAAGCCTTTGATTTGCCGACACCGCCAGAGGCAAGCCAAAAGCAAACAACAACAACACGCCGCCGTATAGGTATCGACAAGAACGCCATCTTGTTGGTCAGCGGCGCGATGCAAGACAAGATCACATCAGATGTTCTGAACACATGGACACAAATCTTGTCGGCCGAACCCAAAGCGATTTTGGTGCTTTACCCATTTGCATCAAGTTGGCAGCAAAACTATGAAACGGCCCCATTCATGGAAAGGCTAAGCGCAACATGTGATGCCCATGGTGTTGCGATGTCCCGCGTTCGCATTTTACCGTCCATCCCGAATTACGAAGTGAAACAAATTCTGGCGGCTTCAGATATCTACTTGGACAGTTTTGCCTATTCCGGGGCTACAACAACGGTCGAGGCGCTTCAAAACGGGCTTCCAGTCATCGCCATGCAAGGAACCACGCAACGCGGCCATCAAGCCGCAGGTTGGTTGATCGAGCATGGGCTCGAGGCGTTGGTTGCAAAAGATATGAAGGATTATGTCCGGTTGGCCGCGGACCTCGCAAAGGACACAGCCCGCCATAAGAAATTGCGCGCGGCCATAAGGGCACAACACGCCAATACAATGCGTCAAAAACCGTTTGCCGACTGGTTTGAATCCTTTTTGCTGCCGGAAAATGACCAAGCAGATATCGCACATCGGTATCTGTTTCATCACATGCCCAAAACAGGCGGTACGAGCTTAAAGCGCGTTTTTGGTGACTGGTTCACCTTGATCGAAGATTACCGCAAACCTTGGGCATATGTAATGCCGCCTAAGCAGGACTTAGCCAAACATGACGAGACCGTCATGCTGTGTGGTCATTTCTCTTCTGACAATGCCCCGCTTATTCAGCGCTATCCCGACGTAAGCGATCCGTCGAAATGGCGCAAAATTACCTTTCTTCGCGACCCACTCGAGCGTGCCATTTCGATCCATGCCTATGAAAAACAGCTTCGTGATCAGTATGACCAAACTTATGAACCCCAACCACTTGGTGAGTTTCTAAGAACCAACACGGGGCTGTTTCTTACGCATTTTGAGTGTGATGCCAACAATTGGCGCGATGCGCTTGATACTTACTGGTTTATTGGGACCTTAGAACGCTTGCCGGAATGCCTGACATATTTGGCAGACCAAATCGGCAAGCCAGCACCGGTTTTCCTGCCCCATGAGAACAGCGCTGAACGTGATGAACAAGCGAGTGAAGAAGACATCGCCGTATTTCGTGCCAACAATGCGATCGAGTTCGAGATTTATGACGCTGTTTCAAAACGACTTGAAACGCTACTCGGCCAACATGCGCGCGATTAGGTCCTTGGCCGTAAACCGTGGAGCCCACCCGGGATAGTCTTTCTGAAAACGCCGCGTGTCGGAAATCCACCATTGGTGATCTCCGTACCGCGTTTGAACTGTTTGGGTGCGCGCAACCTCTCGGCCCAGAATTTCCTGCGCGATATCCAATGCTTCGGTGACGGATACAGAACTGCCTCGACCTCCGCCAATGTTATAGACAGCCGACCCCGCAAAATCTGAGACCACTCGAACAAAGGCATCGGCTAAATCATTTGCGTGGAGATTGTCGCGCACTTGTTTGCCCCCATTTCCGATAACTTCGTATGGCTTGCCATTGCGCGCCGACTTGCAAAGATAGGACAAGAAACCATGTGCCTTTGCACC
>CALHST010000188.1 GCA_938038825.1 uncultured Paracoccaceae bacterium
TGTCACAGCGGCTGTCACAGACTTCGCATCTGCTTTGCCACCCAAAGCCGCCACGATTTCCTTTGTGGTGTCTTTGGCAACGACTTGCACGCTTTCCAAAGCACCCGCCCGAATCTCGGCAATGGCCTTTTCGGATTCCGCCGCTTTCGCAGAAATCTCGGCATCCGCTTTTGCGATCGCGTCATCCAGCTCGGCCTGGATCTGCGCTTTGGTTTCAGCGGCAATCTCTTGCGCCTGAACCCGTGCATCTGCCAACGCTTGATTGTATGCCGCTTCTGCTGCCGCTGCTTTGGACTTCAAGTCCTCGGCACCCGCAATTGCGTTCGTGATCGTACCCTGACGCTCTGCCAAAATGGCCGCAATCCGTGGCAACGCCACGCGAGATAGAACCAAGTAGATCACCACAAGGGCAATCACCAGCCAGAAGATCTGATTACCAAACCAGTCCCCGCACAGCTGAGGCATACCAACTGCGCTACCGCCCCCATCAATACAGGAGCCTGCGCTATGTTCAGCACCGTGTGTTTCGGTTGCCATATTCGTGTCCTCCTGGAACCTTGTTTACAGCTGGACGGACCCTCTGGCCCACCCAGCACGTAAGGATGGCTCAGTCAGGTTTAGACAGCAAACATCAACAACAGAGCAACGAGGAACGAGAAGATCCCCAAGGCTTCTGCGAACGCGATACCGATGAACATTGTCGCTGTTTGACCTGCGGCTGCAGATGGGTTGCGCAGAGCGCCGGACAAGTAGTTACCAACAACGTGGCCCACACCAACGGCCGCGCCGCCCATACCTGTACATGCCAGACCGGCGCCAGCGTATTTACCCAGTGCGATTGCTGCTTCAACTTCCATGTGAATTCTCCTTACGATGGAATTAGATATATTGAGTAGGACGGGTGCTTGGCACCCATCGCGATTAGTGATGCGGGTGCAGTGCGTCCTTCAGGTACACACATGTTAGAATGGCGAACACGTAAGCCTGGATAAAGGACACCAGAACTTCGAGTGCATAGATGGCTGTGATCGCGAAGATCCCCAGCGGTGCAATCAGTGGGATTGCAGCAAAGGCCGCGAACACTTTGATCACTGCGTGGCCCGCCATCATGTTGCCGGCCAAACGAATGGAGTGGCTGATGGGGCGCACGAAATAGGAAATGATCTCGATCAGGGCCAGAATAGGGCGCAAGGGCAACGGTGCTGCAGAAATCCAGAACAGCTTCAAGAAGCTCACCCCGTGCAGCACAAACCCCAGAATAGTGACTGCGAAGAACACAGCAAACGCCATGACTGCCGTCACTGCAATATGGGACGTTGTGGTAAAGGCCATCGGGATCAGGCCAAGGAAGTTGGCGCAGACGATGAACATGAACAACGTCATGATATAGGGAAAGAAGCGCACAGCGTCTTTACCCGCCACATCTTCGACCATCTTATAGATGAAACCATACGCCAGTTCGGCAATGGATTGCCCCCGACCGGGCACAACAGCGCGTTTTGACGTGGTCAAAACCAACAGGCCGATGATCGCCGCAATGGCCAAAAACAACCACAGCGTCACGTTTGTTGGCGTGTACCAAGCCACCGTATCTCCTCCGAAAAGAGGTTTTACGATGAATTGATCCATCGGGTGAAAGACCAAACCGCCACTCTCAGCGCCGTGTGCATCATCTGCCATTCTCAGGCCCCTTTGTATCTTCGCCGGGCGAACCAGCCAAATGTTCCTGCTGAAGTTCCTTGGCGGTTTGCATCATCACGCGGATGCCCGCCGCCAATCCCAGCAATGTAAACAGCACTAGGAAAATCGGGAGCGTCCCGAACAGGCGATCCAGCCCGTACCCAATGCCAAAGCCGATCAACAGACCGACAACAAGTTCTAACACCATTCGCCAGCCCGCATGGGCCTGAGAGTAGTGTTCTTCCACATGCGGTGTGTCGTCTTCTTGGCGTGCCTTGAGCGCCTGTAACTTGGCGTCCAACTCTGCCATGCGATGATCGTCAGACAAGATATTTGCCCCGCGCGTGGTTTGCGCCGTAGCTACGGCGCGACGCCACCTGAGTCAATGCATAGCTGAATGCATTTCGACGCACCTCAAGGTATTGTTTATAAACAATTTCTCGCAACAGTCGTTGCTAACCCAGTGGTCCCCTGAACTGATAAAAGCCTCGATTTACACTGAAAACCATATTCAACCATTTGGTTGATTTTGCGCGTCACCGGCGCAGGATTATTAAAACCTGCTTTTGCAATGCACCCGCGCCAAGGATCTATTGTGCGTTTCGAAAACCTGTTGTGGCCTCTAGAAACCAGTCGCGAAATAGACGCACGGGCCTGCGGCGCTCGACCCCCTCGCCGAGCATCATGAAGTAACTGCCCTGCCAGAAGCCAACATCGAAACACCGAACCAATTTGCCCTCGGCCACATCCGCTGCAACGTTTTCAGCAGACCCAAGGAACACGCCATGCCCCGCCACCGCCGCCTGATGCGCCAACACCGCGCGCATCCGTTTGCGTCGTGATCCAACAGAATACAACTCTGGCACGCCTGCTGCACGAAACCA
>CALHST010000189.1 GCA_938038825.1 uncultured Paracoccaceae bacterium
CCTTTTTTGATGAGTTTGCCTGTACCATCCCAATGGCCGCGCTTTTGCGCGCCTTTTAGGGTGCGGTCATGCATCCCGTAGATGTTGGTAAAGATCCGATCCTGATCCTTAAGCATACGCACATTTCCCATCTAATGGCCCGGGCGGGTTAGTCCTTGCGACCCCGCCAAAGCCCAATTGCAATTACAAACGCTGCACCAAACCCGGCCAGCGCCAGCAGATCAAACAACGCCCGGGTCCGATTGGACCAGGCGTATTCCGACCCGATCAGGTTGGCGAGGACCCAGAACAAACCCGTCCCAGCAATAACAAGCGCAAGACGCCGCCCGGCTGGATTGGATTGTTGAGGCCCCTTCGCCATCCCTTTTTTCACAACGCCTTAATAGACGCTGCCGTCATCCACACGTTTCGAAAACTCTGTCTCGCCACCGGCGGCCAAAATCTTCGCTTGTTCGACCCACGTATCGCGAGTCACGCGCCCCTTGAAGCCTGCCAAATTGGCGTTAACCCACGCCACTTCGTCGGCTGTCCAGTTTGCGATTTGATCGAAATGATAAAACCCAAGTTCATTGCAAAGGACTTCAAGCTTCGGCCCGATCCCTTTGATTTCCTTCAGGTTGTCAGCTTTCCCACCACGTGGCCCATCCAAGGCTTCTGGCTTGGTACCTTCGTTGGCCCCTTCAAGGATGCCATCATTGTCATAGTCTTTATCCATGGACGGTGGTGGTGTGACAGTTCCCAGTTCCGCTTCGATAGAAGCCGAGTCGTCCACGTCACTGCTGTCCAACGTGCCAGACGATTCAACGGCCGCCAAAACACTGATGGCTTTCGTGGACCGGCGCTTTTTGGCAGGTGGTTCGCCTTCGTATTTCCAAGCCCCCTTGCGTGATGCCAGCTCTTCGCTGCCCTCCAATGGGGTGGACGCCTTAACGATAGACGACGATCCGACCGTATCACCGGCTTCTTGTGCGCTGGCGTTACCTGAATCTGCGACCGGCGCCGCCGCGTCTGATGTGCTCGACGCTTTGGCAATTTCTGCTGCACCGTCATCAGCTGCGTCGGCTGAATCGCCACTTGCAGCAACTGCAGTTGCCGCAGCAGCAGCACCCGCACCAGCCGCAACGGCCCCTGCTGTCGCTTGGCCAGATGCAGAATTATCTGTACTGGAACCTGCTGAAGAGCCCCCGGATCCGCCACTTTGGTAATTGGCGTTTTCAGCTGGCGGCGGAACACACACAAACCATGACATTAAGACCCCGATGATCACTGCAATCACGATCCCTGCGAAAACCGCAGCGATAAATCGCCAATCACCTAAGATCATTAACAAGATTGCCGCAAGGATCCCTGCAAGGATCGCTAAACCCCACCCTCCCAGGGCGCAAAGCAGTCCGCTTTGATTATCATTCATGGTGTCACCTCTCCCGTTTTTAGTCTTGTACCTTATTTCTTATAGATACCGTCTTTTTTCGCACGTTGGGAGAATTCTGTTATGCCACCTTTGGCCAATACCGATGCCTGCGCCACCCAATTGTCGCGCGACACCCGGCCTTTGAAGCCTTCGAGGTTCTCGTCGACCCAGGCCACATCGCTTTCTGTCCAGTTTGCAACTTGATCAAAATGGAAGAACCCCATGCTGTGAAGAAGGCCTTCCAATTTGGGACCCACGCCTTTGATCAGCTTCAAATCATCTGCCTGACCATCGCGCGCAGCTGCCAAGCGCTCTGGGCCGCCGGTGTCCGATTGTGTCGCTGTTGGCTGTGCAGCAGCCTTGGCTTTGGTCGCAGCTTTTGATTTCGCTGCAGGTTTGGCTTTTGCCGTTGTTTTTGGTTTTGCCGTTGTCTTTGGTTTTGCGTCTGACTTGGCCTTGTCAGCAGGCTTGGCTTTTGCGACCGCTTTGGGTTTTGCTGCCGCTTTTGGCGCTGACTTTGGTTTCGCCGCCGTATTTGCAGCGTCCAAAGGTGCAGCACCTGCAGTGCGCCCACCTTGGTCACCCCATGGGGCCAAAAGCGGAACTTCTGTCCCGTCGATACGTTTCAGCGTGTCACCGATATCTGTCGCAAGCTGTACAGAGGCATTATAAGGATGGCGGTCTTTTTCGTAGTCTTTGAGCGACGTCAAACCGCTGAGCGGTTCACACGTGTATCGACCATTTTGCGGACCCGGCGTTGGAACCTTGCCCGCTGAAATTTCGTCAATGATCTCGGCAAACCGCTCGGCGGTCAGATCTTCGTAATAGTCTTTGCCGATCTGTGCCATGGGTGCGTTGGCACAGGCGCCCAGACATTCGACCTCCTCCCAGCTGAACTTGCCGTCCGCGGACAGCGCGTGGGGCTTGGCGGCGATCTTGTCTTTGCAAACGGCAACCAGATCCTCTGCGCCACAAATCATGCAGGATGTTGTGCCACAGATTTGAAAATGCGCTACAGATCCAACGGGTTGCATCTGGAACATAAAGTAGAAAGACGCCACTTCCAAAGCACGGATATATGGCAATCCCAGCATATCAGCCACATGTTCAATCGCGGGGCGGGTCAACCAGCCTTCTTGTTCCTGCGCACGCCACAAAAGCGGAATGATGGCCGATGCTTCGCGGCCTGCCGGATATTTTGTAATCTGCTTTTCTGCCCACGCGTGATTGTCAGGCGTGAAGGCAAAGCTGTCAGGTTGGTCTGCATAGAGTCGGCGTAGCATGATTTAGCGTCTTCCGATTTGGCCAAAGACAAGAACGCCTCCGGCGGGAGTATTGAGGGAACAATGAAGAGGCAGGATGGACATTATCGGTCAATCTCTCCGAAGACCACATCCATGGTCCCGATGATGGCAGCGACATCAGCCAATTGATGGCCTTTGGCGATGTGATCCATGGCCTGCAAGTGCAAGAAGCCCGGCGCGCGGATTTTGCTGCGATAGGGTTTGTTGGTGCCGTCTGATTTCAGGTAAACGCCGAATTCGCCCTTAGGGGCCTCAACAGCCACGTACACTTCACCCTCGGGGACATGGAAACCTTCGGTGTAAAGCTTGAAGTGATGGATCAAGGCTTCCATGGATGTTTTCATATCACCGCGTTTTGGCGGCGACAGTTTGCCCCGCGCCATGACGTCACCTGTGGCTTCCCGCAGCTTCCCAATCGCTTGTTTGATGATCAACACTGACTGGCGCATCTCTTCCATACGGCAAAGATAGCGATCAAAGCAGTCACCATTTTTGCCAACGGGGATTTGGAAATCAAACTCGTCATAGCATTCATAGGGCTGCGCGCGGCGCAAATCCCATGCCAGACCAGAACCGCGCACCATCACGCCAGAAAAACCCCATTCAAGGATTTCTTCTTCACTCACAACGCCAATATCTGCGTTGCGTTGTTTAAAGATGCGGTTTTCAGTCAGCAGCCCGTCGATGTCATCCAACACTGCAGGGAAGGTCAGAGTCCATGCTTCGATATCATCCAAAAGCGCATCCGGCAGGTCCTGATGCACACCACCGGGGCGGAAATAGGCTGCGTGCAAACGGGCCCCGCAGGCGCGCTCATAGAACACCATGAGCTTTTCACGCTCTTCAAAGCCCCAAAGCGGCGGCGTGAGCGCCCCCACATCCATGGCTTGTGTGGTGACATTCAGAAGGTGGTTCAGCACCCGACCGATTTCAGA
>CALHST010000190.1 GCA_938038825.1 uncultured Paracoccaceae bacterium
CAATTTGGTGAATGCAGACACGAAAAACTGCATACATCGCGAGTTCGGCTGTGGATTGTGTGCGCTTCTTGCCAAGCCACACGTGCAACACCGAAAGGGGTCGAGTCTCCCGCGAGTTTCCTGCGCGCACTGGGGAGCCTCGTGAGGCTCGACCCCAAACCTTTTTCACGCGCGAAACTGGCCCAATCGAAGTGCTGTTGAACGCGACACGCGGGTATCGCGATTGTGGCCATCATGGGGGCCATTCAGTCTAGGACTGATTGTTTTCTTCGAAAAACTGCTTGGCTGTATCGGCGATTAACGCAGGCGCGTCCCAGTGCATGGAATGCCCTTCTTCGACCAAGGTCATGACCTCGATCCCTGTCATACTTGCCATGGCGTCATCAAACGGCACCAAACTGTCCGCTTTCGACAATACTGACAAACAGGGCACCGGAGGCGGGGTTTTCAATGGTGTCGCGTCAATTGCCAACAGCGCGTCTAGCTGACGTTCCATCGCATCTGCGGATTGCGCGAACGGATAGGCAAGGGATTGATTGACGGCTGCAGTTATTGCCTCCGCATTGTGAAAGCTACGTTCCTGAAACAACCAGGGAAACAAGACCCGCAACCACGTGTCCTTGGGTGCGTTTGATCGACGAATGGCAATCAGCGCGCGGAATAATTCATGATTTCTTGGTGTGTAGATAGGGGCGGATCCCATGATCATAAGGCGTGCGACCCGTTCGGGTGTTTTCGCGGCCATCGCCCAGCCAATGATGCCACCCAGTGAATGTCCCAGCACGTGAACGCGGGTGTGTCCAAGGTGATCCAGCAAGGATAGGATGTCGTTAACCCAATGATCCATGCTGACAGGCGCATCCCAAGGCCCCGTTTGTCCGCATGTTCGGTTGTCCGGGCGAATGAGTGTGAAATGCGGCTCTAATAAGGGAGCTAAGGGTGCCCAACTTGCGCCATCTGACATAAATCCTGCGATCATCACCAGCGGAGGACCTGTTCCGCTCACCTCGTAGTGGAGGGACGCATCAGGAAGGGTCAGTTCAGGCATTTAACATGCTCCACGTTGGTAACAGATCCCCCGGCTCTGGTCGCGCGTGATACACGCCGCGTGCAATGGCGCGGGACAGACACACGGCAGCGGCGTGGCCGATCTTCCCCAAATCCGTGTCGGGTGCATTCAATGGTCGGGCATCTGTCGAAACCGCAAACACCAGATCACCATCGCCGGGCGTGTGCGCGGGCACGCATGCACGGCCAATGCCGTCATGCGCCATCATTGCGACCCGTTGGCATTCCGCTTTGGTGAGGGTCGCGTCCGTTGCCACGATGGCGATTGTGGTATTTGCGCGTTCGATCATGTTTGTGATTTTCTGGCTGTCAAAGGTGCGCCCCAGTCCAGACGCCAAATCAGGCCCTAAACCGCCGAACTCTCCGTCGATTTCATAAGGTGCTGCCCAAAAATGTTTGTTTCCGGGCGTCGTGACAGTGCCCATCGGATTGGCCACAACAAGCGCCCCAACGATCGTTCCGTCCTGCATTTCCAAAGAGGCAGACCCCAAGCCCCCCTTCATCATGGCCGTGACTGCGCCGGTCCCTGCGCCATAACTGCCCAGATCAAAAGTGGTATCCAGGTTCCGATAGGCAGCGCGGCCTAGGTCTCGGTATGGATTATCGTCCCAGTCTTTGTTTCCGCCTGACAAAAGATCAAAGATAATCGCACCGGGAACCAAAGGGATGATCGCGTCAAAGACTTGAAATCCACGCCCTTGTTTGCGGAGCATATCCGTCACGCCGGAACAGGCATCCAGCCCATAGGCAGAGCCGCCTGACAGAACCAACGCATCCACTGCAGCCACGGATTTGTCAGGGGCCAGCAAATCCGTTTCACGTGTGCCGGGGGCGCCGCCCATGACACTGACCGATGCCGTGAAAGGCTGATCTGCGCACAGTACTGTCGCGCCCGATTTTAGGGTCGAGTCTGACGCGTTCCCAACTTTCAGGCCGGGGACATCCGTGATCAAATTGCGAGGACCGGGGACCATGTCGATTAAATCCTTGGCTTAGAGGTCGCTGTGGCCGTATCGCCTGTGTTAGGCTCGCCTTTGGGTTCGATTAACAGCACTTTGCATTCCTTTTCTGCGCGGGGGCGATGGGTGACACCCTTGGGGACAACAAACAGCTCGCCCGTCTTGATCGTGTGACTGTCACCACCGTCCAAATCCATCATCATCTCGCCTTCTAGAACCAGAAAGAAGTCGTCTGTCGTCTCGTGCAGATGGTACGGAAATGCGCCTTGGAACTTCACGACCATCACATCGTTGTCATTGTAATCCGCAACGACGTGGGGATCCCAGTGACTGTCGAATTGCGTCAGCTTGTCAGCCAGATTAACCGTTTTCATATGCAGCGCCCCCCGTCGACTTCCATGGCGACGCCAGTGATCATGCTGGCCTCGTCCGAGCACAGATAACAGGCGGCGTTGCCCATGTCCTCGGGTGTGGAAAAGCGGCCGATTGGGATTGTGGACAGGAATTTCGCGCGGATTTCTGGGGTATCTTCGCCCATGAACGACTTCAGCAAAGGTGTTTCACCCGCCACTGGGTTCAACGCGTTCACGCGGATGCCTTCGGGGGCGAGTTCAACGGCCATCGCACGGGTTGCAGTGTTCATCCACCCTTTGGAAGCGTTATACCAGTTTAGACGGGGTCGGGGCGACACACCCGCCGTAGACGCGATGTTCAGGATTGCACCTGATTGGCGGGACTTGAAGTGGGGCACAAAGACTTTGGCCGCCAAATAGACTGACTTCATGTTCACGTTAAACACGCGGTCAAAATCGTCCTCGCTGACCTCTTCCATGGGTTGCGGCAGGTGCGTCACACCTGCGTTGTTCACCAGAATGTCGACGTGACCCAATTCGCGGAACGCCAAATCGGCCATCGCTTGCACGGACGCGCCATTGCCCACATCCACGGTGCACGCCACGCCACCAACATCCTGTGCAACGCTTTCTGCCCCATCTTTGTTGATGTCAGCGACCATGACTCTGGCGCCTTCCGCACTGAATTTGCGCACGATACCTTCGCCAAAGCCGGATGCGCCGCCCGTCACAATTGCTGTTTTCCCAGATAATCTCATGTCGTTTTCCTTAATAGGTTGCGCGCCCTCCAGAGCAGTCAAAAACCACCCCGGTGCTAAAGCCTGCCTCTTCTGACAGGGCCCAGCAGACGGTGGATGTAATTTCGTCAACTTCTGCCAGCCGGTTCATTGGGATTTTGGATTTCATATAGGCCACATGCTCGGGCGTCATTTGATCCAGAATTGGGGTCTGGGCAGCAGCCGGCGCGATTGTGTTGCAGGTGACGCCCGTTTGGGCGAGTTCTTTGCCCAGTGACTTGGTCAACCCGATCACGGCCGCCTTGGACGCGGAATAGGCCGGGGCGTTTGGATTGCCCTCTTTCCCAGCGATCGAGGCGATGTTGACGATGCGCCCGTATCCTTTGGCGGTCATCAAAGGGGCCGCAGCGCGATTGCAATAAAAGACACCGTGCACGTTCAAATCGAACACTTTGTGCCAGTCGTCGATGCTATAGTCCCATGTTGTGGCGTTTGGTCCGGTGATCCCGGCTGAACAGATCAAAAGGTCTGGGTTATCTTCCGTCATCGCGGCTTGAACCGCGTCGCTATCCGTAACGTCAATGATGCGCCCACCCGGGGTAAGATCCCAAACAACAACGTTTGCACCTTCGGCAGTCAGACGATCCGCAATGCCCTTGCCAATACCTGATGCGCCGCCTGTGACGACGGCTTTGCGGTTTTTGAAACGATTGGGGATCATATTGTGCTCCTTAGCCGTGCAGCGCGGCGACTGTTTTCAGGGTAGAAAAGCCATACAATGCTTCGAACCCTTTTTCACGACCATGCCCGGATTTTCCGACACCGCCAAAGGGTAATTCGACCCCGCCGCCTGCGCCGTAGTTGTTGATAAAGACTTGGCCGGATCGCAAACGGCGGGCAAGGCGCATTTGGCGCGCACCGTCGCGAGTCCAGATCGACGCAACAAGGCCATAATCAGTGCTATTTGCAATGGTTAGAGCCTGTTCTTCCGTGTCAAACGGGATAATCACTTGCACGGGCCCAAAGATTTCATCGCGTGCAAGGCTGTGATCCGTGGGGACATCTGCAAACAAGGTGGGCAACACATACGCCCCAGAGTCTGGCGCGTTCTGTAGTTTTCCGGTCGCGATTTGCGTAAGGTCCGCGCGTTTTTCTAAATAACCCTGCACAATCTGCTTTTGTCTGTTGGAGATAAGCGGACCAACGCGCAAGTCCGCCATCGCCGGACCCACGGTCAGTTCCGAATACGCGGCGGCCATGCAGTCACAAACGTCTTTATAGACACTGCGCTGCACCAGAATGCGGGATGAGGCCGAGCAAGTCTGCCCCGCGTTTTGGATTCCGGCGTTCACCAAAAAAGGCAAAGCGGCATCCAGATCAGCATCTTCAAACACCAGTTGCGGGGATTTGCCGCCCAGCTCCAACGTGACAGGCACGACGTTGGTTCCAGCCGCCTGCTGAACAAGAGCCCCGGTGCGAACAGAGCCTGTAAAGCTGATATGGTGCACGCCGGGATGTGCGGCGAGGGCCGCGCCTGCTTCGGCGCCAAGACCGGGAACGACGTTCAGCGCACCATCCGGCAGTCCGGCCTCGCGCGCGATATGGGCAAAGCCGAGTGCGGTCAAACAAGCCTCTTCCGCGGGTTTTAGAACGCAGGCATTGCCCATCGCCAACGCGGCCCCAACGGATCGCCCAATAATCTGCATCGGGTAGTTCCATGGAACGATGTGCCCGGTGACGCCGTGTGGCTCGCGCAAGGTATAAACAGTGTAGCCCTCCAGATAAGGGATCGTTTCCCCCATAATCTTGTCCGCCGCGCCGCCGTAAAACTCCATATACCGGGCCAACGCCACCGCATCTGCACGGGCTTGGGTCAACGGTTTGCCGACATCCAGCGCCTCGATCATGGCAAGCTCATCAACCCGTTCCAGCACCTTGCGGCCAATCTCTGTCAGGATGCGCCCGCGTTCCACTGCGCTCATGCGACCCCACGCGCCGTTTAGCGCGTTATGGGCGGCAGTAACAGCTGCATCGATATCAACGGCACAGCCTTTGGTGATCTGCGCAAGATCGCTGCCGTCGGATGGATTGATTAAGGTTAGTGTCTCTTTCGGCGGAATCCAGTCGGCGCCGATCAGGCAATGGGACGGGTCAAACCACAAAGCGTCAGTCATGTTCAGGCTCCGGACTTGTGAAACGGTAAGAATGGCATTGGAATTGCGTAAAGGGCGGACCTTTGCGCAGGTTTGGATAGCTAGCAAGGCAATCTTCCCAGAATTTGCGGGATGATTGTGGGTTCGTCACGACGGCCAGTTCCCAATCGCCGGGGTGCGTTGCAATGATGTGATGGACAGCTTTGCGACCCCAACCAAGTCTGCGGAAAGGAGGAAAGATCGAGAATTCGCACAGGTCCCATGTCTTGTGATCGTCGCTTTCGATCAACGCAAAGCCAACCCGGTCAGGGCCATTGAAGATCCAATAAGAGATGCAATCCGGGTGATTGAGATGTTCTGCGGCCATATCTTTGGCGTTGATCGTCATGTCGGGGTGTTTGACCGTGATTTCGGCAAGAAACTCCGTTAATGCAGCCTCTAATTTGCCTATTTCGTTGCGTGTGATGGGGGTCAGTGTGATCATGCGACACCTTGGATATCTGGCAAGACCGGGGCCGCGTCGATCAGGGTGCGCGTATAGGCGTGCTGTGGGTTGGTGAAGACGTCTTCGGTGTCGCCTTGTTCAACAATCTCACCGGACTGCATGACCAGCACGCGGTCTGTGACGGATCGTACCACACTTAGGTCGTGGCTGATGAACAGATACGTCAATGCGTAAGACCGGCATAGATCCGCGATCAAATCCAATACTTGCGCCCTAACCGACACATCCAGGGCACTGACAGCTTCGTCAAACAGGATCAGTTCCGGTTTGGTGATCAGCGCGCGGGCAATGGCAATGCGCTGACGCTGCCCGCCAGAAAACTGGTGCGGATACTTTTGCGCATCATCTGGCGAAAGCCCAACCGCTGTCAGCATTTCCGCAACGCGCTCTGCCTTTTGTGCGGTTGATGGAGGGGTTTCAAGCGCGTGGAAGGGTTCTGTGATTAACCGTTCGACG
>CALHST010000191.1 GCA_938038825.1 uncultured Paracoccaceae bacterium
CCCTTGAGATACGCGCGCCCATTGGCTAAACCGCGCGAACTTACCAGATCACGGGCGGTCGTGGCGGAATTGGTAGACGCGCAGCGTTGAGGTCGCTGTGAGGTAACACTCGTGGGGGTTCGAGTCCCCCCGACCGCACCATTTCAAAAACTTCACGCTATTTGTTTAGAATGAATTCAGCGATACGTGTGATGCACGTACCAACAGGTGTGTGTCGCGTTTTTTGGGATCTGAAGCGCATACTTAGTGGCAATGATAGGGTTTTGATCCTGCGTGGCAGCACTGCCCAGCCGGGGAACTTTTGCGACAACCGCCACCATGCGCGTTTGCTGGTAAACCCAAGTTCAAAATAATTGCTATGGTGGCAAAAAGCATCATCATCTGTTTCATGGTAAAATTCCTTTGATCAATACAACTTAATTCAGGGTTTATTAACCTTGGTTAACAGCATGATCGAAAGTGCGTGAGTCAGGAATACCAGACCCATTGGCTGTGTGCTTAGATCCCAATGACACAGATCAAAATGATGATCCTTACCATTTTCGCTGTCACCACCGCACGCTGACCACCGCGCGGTGGTCTCGCGTCAACTTAACAAATTTCGACGAAAACTCTCATCAACACGCACCAAAGCAGTTTGGCGCAGCACCGTATCAGGAGCAGATGAGACATGGCATTCGAGATTTTCCGGCGCAAGTCAGAGGCGGCAGCGCCAGAGGCAAAAGCAAGTGCTGCAGGGCGCGTTGTCGCGTGGCAGACGGGCGGACGGGTTGCGTGGTCTCCGCGTGATACGGTGTCTTTGACCAAAACCGGATTTTCTGGAAACCCCGTTGGGTTTCGTTCAGTCAAGCTGATTGCCGAAGCTGCGTCTGCGTTGCCATTGGTTTTGCAGGATGCGGAACAGCGGTTCGAGTCGCACCCGTTGCTCGCGCTTTTGCGTGCACCGAATGGTGCACAGGGGCGAGCGGAGCTGCTTGAGGCGTTGTATGGTCAGTTATTGCTGTCCGGAAACGCCTATGTCGAGGCCGTGCGCGGCGAAGACCCGGTTCCCTATGAGTTGCATGTCCTGCGTTCTGACCGGATGAGCGTGGTCCCGGGCGCTGATGGATGGCCTGTGGCGTTTCAATATGCGGTGGGCGGGCGCAAGCACCGGTTTGATGCGCGCGGGGATCAAAGCCCGATTTGCCATTTGCGCAGTTTTCACCCCCAGGATGATCACTACGGGTTCTCTCCTTTGCAAGCGGCCGCGATGGCGATTGATGTGCACAATTCCGCATCGCGTTGGTCCAAAGCGCTGTTGGACAATGCGGCACGCCCCTCGGGTGCGATTATATATAAAGGCACCGACGGGCAGGGCTCGCTGAGTTCGGATCAATACGACCGTTTGGTGGCAGAAGTGGAAAGCAACCATCAAGGCGCGCGCAATGCAGGGCGACCAATGTTGCTGGAAGGTGGGCTGGATTGGAAACCGATGGGCTTTTCGCCCTCGGACATGGAATTTCAGAAAACGAAAGAGGCCGCAGGGCGCGAGATTGCGCTGGCCTTTGGGGTGCCGCCGATGTTGATCGGGATCCAAGGGGATGCGACCTATTCCAATTACCAGGAAGCCAACCGGGCCTTTTATCGTTTGACCGTATTGCCCTTGGCCACACGGGTGGCTGCGCAACTTGGAGCGTGGCTCAGCAAGTTTACGGGCGAGGATTTGGTGTTGAAGCCGGATCTGGATCAAGTGCCCGCCTTATCCGCAGAGCGGGACGCGCAGTGGAAGCGCGTGGTGGATGCCGACTTCCTGAGTGATACCGAAAAGCGCAACCTGTTGGGACTTCCGCCTTTGTCCGAGGATCTGGGCGATGTCTGATACGGCGCGGTTTGACTGTGCGCCGGGCTTGCGCCTGCAAGCCCATGAGCGCCTGAGCGAAGTACATCATCGCAATATGGAGCAGCGCCTTGAGCGGATCGAAAAAGCGATGGAGCGTTTGGAAAAGCGCTTGTGGCTTGCGGTTTACGGCATGGTGGCGGTGATTTTGACGCAAGCCCTGCGCGGGCTGTTGGATTACGCGCCGATGATTTCTCCGGGGATGACCCCATGACCATAAAGGACCCAGATATGCAAAACGGGCTCGAACATAAATTCGCACGCTTTGGCGACACGCTGGACGTGACAGATGGCACCAGGATCGAAGGCTATGCGAGCCTATTTGGCGCCAAGGATCAAGGCGGAGATGTGGTTGGCAAGGGCGCATATACAGCGTCGCTGCAACGCGCCACGCAAGAGGGCCGCAAGATCAAAATGTTGTGGCAGCATGATCCGACCCAACCCATCGGTGTTTGGGATGAGGTGCGCGAAGACAGTCAAGGTTTGTGGGTCAAAGGGCGCATTTTGGAGGCCACGCAAAAGGGCGCGGAAGCTGCATCCTTGATTGCAGCGGGGGCCATTGATGGTTTGTCGATTGGCTACCGGACTTTGAAATCCACGAAAACCGACAAGGGCCTGCGGCTTTTGACGGAATTGGAATTATGGGAGGTGTCTCTGGTGACATTTCCGATGCTTCCAACGGCGCGTGTTGCAGCCAAGGCAGACACTTCTGCCGAGGACCAACTGTTGCGCGATTTGGCGACCGCCTTTCGGGGTGCGTGCGCTGTCATGGCCCCCAAGGACTGATCCCAAAGGGCATATCTGAAAACTGCAAAGGGGTGATCCATGAGCAGAACCGAGGCGAAGGCCACGGCCGGGGGAGGTTTGTCCCCGGCAGAAGACGCACGCGAGGCCGTAACGGGTTTCATGAGCGCGTTCAAAGACTTCCAAACCGATCTTGAGACCAAACTGAAACAGCAAGAAGAGCGATTGACCATGCTGGACCGTAAATCTGTAACTTTTGCCCGCACGCCTTTGGGGGCTACTGCGGACTTGGATGCCCCTCATCAAAAGGCGTTTGATTCCTATCTGCGCTCGGGCGATGATTCCGACCTGCGCGGGCTGGAGCTGGAAGGCAAAGCCTTGTCCACGGCCGTCAATTCGGATGGTGGGTATCTTGTTGACCCTCAAACCTCTGAAACCGTGAAATCCGTTTTGGAGTCCACGGCGTCTATTCGTGCCGTTGCGTCTGTGGTGAATGTGGAGGCCGTGTCTTATGACGTGCTGGTCGATCACACGGATCTGGCCGCAGGTTGGGCATCTGAGACGGGGACATCTGCGGAAACGGACACACCGTCCATTGATCGCATTTCGATCCCGCTGCACGAACTGTCTGCATTGCCCAAGGCGTCACAACGTTTGTTGGACGACAGTGCGTTTGACATCGAAGGTTGGTTGGCTGCGCGCATTGCGGACAAGTTTGCCAAAGCAGAAGCGGCCGCCTTTGTCGGTGGTGACGGTGTAGATAAACCAACAGGCTTCTTGACGCACCCGAAAGTCGACAACGAGGTTTGGACTTGGGGCAATCTTGGTTACACGCCGTCGGGTTCTGATGGATTCGTGGACGCGGATCCCATCGTGGACTTGGTTTATAGTTTGGGTGCGGAATACCGCGCGGGCGCGACCTTTGTGATGAACTCCAAAACAACGGGATTGGTGCGCAAACTGAAAGACGCAGATGGCCGTTTCTTGTGGTCTGATGGTCTGGCCGCGGGTGAGCCTGCACGTCTGATGGGCTATCCTGTGCTGGTCTGCGAAGACATGCCCGATCCTGCGACGGACAGCTTTTCCATCGCGTTTGGTGACTTTGGCGCGGGCTACACTGTGGCCGAACGCCCAGACTTGCGCGTCTTGCGCGACCCGTTCAGCGCCAAGCCGCATGTTCTTTTCTATGCAACCAAGCGCGTGGGCGGAGATGTCAGCGACTTTGCGGCCATCAAGCTGCTGAAATTCGGCACCTCTTAATTGGTGCGCGAATGGTGGGGGCTGCCCGTGCGGTGGCCTCTGCTGGGGGCGCGCGCTGCAGAGCGCTTCGCGTCGTCTAGCTGCTCCCCTCCGTCCGAGCGACGCGGGGCGCGGTGCGCGCCCAACCCATATGAACGGCCACCCGCCAGACCTGCGGAGAGAATGATATGATGTTGATCGAAGAAACCGTGGTGCCAGACAGCAGTCTGCCGGTTGCCGAATTCCGGGCCCATCTGCGGCTGGGCAGCGGCTTTGGTGATGATGCGCTGCAGGACCCAGTGTTACTTAGTTTCCTGCGGGCTGCTTTATCGGCAGTCGAAGCACGCACCGGCAAAGCCTTGTTCGAGCGCGGCTTTTTGTGGTCGCTGCCAAAGTGGCAGGGTGTGGATTCCCAGACACTGCCCGTGGCGCCCGTGACCGCGTTGAACCAAGTGACTTTGGTTGGCCGGACGGGCGGAGAAACAGACGTGGATCTGAGCGGATTGCGTCTGGTCCAGAACCCGCAACAGCCTTGCATCGTGTCGCTGGGCACGGCGTTGCCCACAATCCCCCAAGGGGGGCATGTGGATATCCGCTTTAAGGCCGGGTGGGGCGCGGCGTGGGGCGATTTGCCGCCAGATATCGGGCAGGCTGTTTTGCTGCTGGCGGCACATTATTATGAATTCCGGGCGGAAACTTCGCTCAGCGAAGGATGTATGCCCTTTGGGGTCGCCAGTCTGATTGAGCGCTACAAAAACGTGCGTATTGGCTTTGGGGCGGGGTTATGAGCATTCCGCGTCTGAACCGGCGCTTGACCTTGGAAGATCCGCAAAAGGTCTTTGATGGGGCGGGTGGGTACACAGTCAACTGGGTTGCGTTGGGCACACATTGGGCCCATGCCAAGCCGCGCTCTGGGCGCGAGGTGGCACAGGCAGGCGCACCGATTTCCGTGGTTCCCTACACAATCACAGTGCGGGCCGCGCCCTTTGACAGCCCGTCACGCCCAAAGCCGCATCAGCGCTTTCGCGATGGCAACCGGATTTTCACGATCCGGTCGGTCACAGAAGACCCCAAAAGCGATCTGTACCTGATGTGCCAAGCAGATGAGGAGATCGTGGCATGAGCTATGCTCTCGCAAGTGCGCTGCAAACGGCAGTTTTTCAGGCGCTGTACACAGAACCCGCAATCACCACAGCGGTGGGCACGGCGATCTATGATGCGGTTCCAAGCGGCGATGTGCCTGCATTGTATATCAGTTTGGGGCCAGAACTGGCCACAGATGCGTCTGACAAAACCGGGCGGGGCGCTTTGCACAAGTTCACACTGACCGTGCACAGCGATGCGCCCGGGTTTGCACAGGCCAAAGAGGTGGCCGGGGCTGTGTGTGATGCGCTGGTGGATGCCGATTTACCGATGAGCCGGGGCCGCCTTGTGGCGCTGCGATTTGATCGCGCCACAGCCAGCCGCACGGATGCGGGCAACGGCCGCAAGATTGACCTGCGCTTTGCGGCGCGGGTGGACGATTCCTAAGAACTTCAAGTTAGATACGGAGACATCCCATGGGTGCACAGAATGGCAAGGACCTGCTGATTAAGGTCGATATGGATGGCAATGGCACGTTTCAAACCGTTGCCGGTCTGCGTGCTACGCGGATCAGTTTCAACGCGGAATCCGTTGACGTCACGAATTCCGAAAGTGTCGGCGGCTGGCGCGAATTGCTGGCAGGCGCGGGTGTTCGTTCGGCGTCTTTGACGGGATCAGGTGTGTTCAAAGATGACGCCACAGATGACCGGATGCGGGGTGTGTTCTTTAACAGTCTGCAACCAAACTACGAAGTCATCATCCCGGATTTCGGCACCATCACGGGCGCCTTCCAGCTGACCTCGCTGGACTATGCGGGCAATCACAACGGTGAGGCAACTTATGAGCTGTCGCTTGCCTCGGCAGGTGCGCTCAGCTTTGCGAGCCTGTGATGAGCAATCCATGGCGGGGTGAGGTGTCGCTGACGGTCGATGGGATTGCCTATGACATGCGCCTGACATTGGGGGCTTTGGCGGAACTTGAGGCCGCGATGGCGGCGGATTCCCTGGTGGCTTTGGTTCAGCGCTTTGAGGGCGGGACTTGTTCCAGCGCGGACGTTCTGGCGGTTCTGAACGCCGGGTTGATGGGCGGGCGCGCAGACCCAATGCCGGATCTGGCCCATGGTGAGATTTCGGGTGGACCAATGAAGGCCGCGCAAGTTGCGGCACAGTTGCTGGTTCGCGCCTTTGCTATGCCCGACACCGTATGAGCCAGTTCGATTGGCCGGCGTTGATGCGGGCGGGCTTTGTGGGGTTGCGATTGCAACCCGCGCAATTCTGGGACCTGACCCCGGCAGAGCTGCAACTGATGCTGGGCGCGGGGGCCGCGGCCCCGCTGCGGCGCGATGGGCTGGATGCCTTGATGCAAGCGTTTCCGGATCGGGGCGCGATTGACGAAGGATCAACACAATGACGGATTATCTGGATCAGATTGCACAACTGGATGCCGAGGGCGCCGAGTTGGGGCGCATGATGCAAGAGGCCATGAGCGATTTGCAGCAGCTGCAGGGCAATACGTCCCGTGCACTTGAAGCCTCTGACAGTATGACCCGAGAAATCGCAGGTTTGGAACGGGGCCTAAGCAGTGGGCTAAAACGTGCCTTTGATGATGTGCTTCTGGATGGCAAAGGCCTGTCGAGTGCTTTGCGCACTGTCACGCAAGCCACGATCAATTCGGTCTACAACGTAGCGCTGCGGCCCGTCACCAGTCATTTGGGTGGTTTGCTGTCGCAGGGTTTGGGCAATCTGCTGCCCTTTGCAAAAGGGGGCGCGTTTACCAGCGGGCAAGTCATGCCCTTTGCCAATGGCGGGGTCGTGAACGGCCCCACGACCTTTCCCATGCGGGGCGGTACTGGCCTGATGGGCGAAGCCGGGCCCGAGGCGATCATGCCTTTGGCGCGCGGTCCTGATGGACGGCTGGGTGTGCGTTCCGCCGGGGGTGGAAGTCCCACGATCGTGATGAATATCTCGACCCCGGATGTCCAAAGCTTCAACCGCTCGCGTGGTCAGATCGCCGCTCAGATGAGCCGCGCGCTGGGCCGTGGCGATCGTAACTCTTAAAGAAAGGCGCTCTGCTTATGTCGTTTCACGAAGTCCGCTTTCCCTCTGCCTTGTCTTTTGGATCTGTCGGGGGGCCATCTCGGCGCACCGATGTGGTCACCTTGGCCAATGGGTTTGAAGAACGCAATTCCCCATGGGCGCATTCGCGACGCCGTTATGACGCAGGCCTTGGGGTGCGCTCGATGGATGACATCGAAGAGTTGATCGCATTCTTTGAGGCGCGTCGGGGCCAGCTGTATGGTTTCCGTTGGAAAGACTGGTCGGACTTTAAGTCCGTGTTCGCCAGCCAAGCACAGAATTTCAGCGATCAAACCTTGGCGCAGGGTGATGGGCAGACCACGCAGTTTCAACTGACAAAGACCTATCGCAGCGGCGATGTAAGCTATACCCGTCCGATCCACAAACCCGTCGCGGGATCTGTGCGCGTGGGCGTGGGCGCGGCACAGGGCTTTGAAGGGGCTGACTTTTCCGTGGATACGACCACAGGCGTGGTCACGTTCAACACGCCGCCCGGATTGGGCGCGCCCATCACAGCGGGGTTCGAATTTGATGTTCCTGTGCGGTTTGACACGGACCAGATCCAAACTTCGGTCGCGAGTTTTCAGGCCGGTGATGTGCCCAATATCCCAATCGTCGAGGTGCGTGTCTGATGTCAGGACTTCCTGCAAATCTTGAGCTGCATTTGAAATCTGGCCTTACGACGCTGGCGCGTTGCTGGCAGGTCACGCGCAAAGATGGCACGCGGTTGGGGTTCACGGACCATGACCGGGATCTGTCCTTTAAGGGGCAGAATTTTCGTGCAGATAGCGGGCTAAGCGCCTCTGCTTTGGCGCAATCTACGGGGCTGTCAGTCGATAATGCGGAAGCCATTGGTGCGTTGAATGACAGTGCCATTTCCGAAGCAGATATTGAGGCAGGGCGTTTTGATGGTGCCGCAGTCGAAGTCTATCTGGTCAATTGGCAGAATACCGAAGAACGCTGGTTACAGTTTCGCGGCGCAATTGGCGAAATCCATCGCGCCGGGGGCGCCTTTACCGCAGAGCTGCGTGGGCTGACAGATGAATTGAACCGCCCGCAGGGGCGCATTTTTCAAAAGCCTTGCACAGCAGTTTTGGGGGATGGGCAATGCCAGTTCAACACCACATCGGCCGGGTTTCGCACGGATGTGGCTGTTGGCACAGTGGACAGGGCACGGGTGTTTACCTGGACTGCTTTGGATGGCTTTGCCCAAGATTGGTTTTCGCGGGGTCGTTTGGACGTTCTGGACGGGGTTGCGGCGGGCTTATGGGGATCCATCAAGTCGGATCGTCAACTGGCTGAGGGGCGTGTGATTGAATTGTGGGAGCCCCTTTTGTCCACAGTGGCCCCCGGCGACCCAGTTCGTTTGACGGCAGGGTGTGACCGGCGGTTCGAAACATGTCGCGCGAAGTTTTCCAACCAGCTGAATTTCCAGGGATTCCCGGATCTTCCGGGCGAAGACTGGATGATGGCGGTACCCAAGAAATCTGGGTCTAACACCGGAGGGTCTCGGCGATGAATGATCCCGTTGTTCTTGCAGCGCGCGGATGGATCGGAACCCCATATGTGCATCAGCAATCCGCCAAGGGGGCTGGCTGTGATTGTCTGGGGCTCTTGCGGGGTGTTTGGCGCGAGGTTTTGGGCCCCGAACCCGAGGCCGTGCCCGCCTATTCCAAAGACTGGTCAGAGCCGGAAGGCGAAGAACGTCTTTGGGAGGCGGCGTTGCGTCATTTGCGCGCCAAACCGATTGAGGCCCAAGCGCCCGGAGATGTGGTGTTGTTTCGCATGCGCAGCGGGTCTGTTGCCAAACATTTGGGCCTGCAAGCCAGCGTTGGGCCTGATGCCAGCTTTATCCACGCCTATTCCGGGCATGGGGTGGTCGAAAGCCCCTTTAGCGCCCCATGGGCCCGCCGTGTGGTGGCCCGTTTTGATTTCCCGCAGGAGATGAGTTGATGGCTACGCTTGTTCTATCCGCCGTTGGCGGCGCAATTGGATCTTCGATCGGGGGCTCTGTTCTGGGGTTGTCTGCGGCCGTGATTGGACGTGCAGCAGGCGCAGCCGTGGGGCGCGTGATTGACCAACGGCTGTTGGGCGAAGGCTCGCGCAGCGTTGAAACTGGCAAAGTAGATCGCTTCCGGCTGTCCAATTCCGGCGAAGGCCAACCCATCGCACAGGTCTATGGGGGCATGCGTGTGGGCGGTCAGGTCATTTGGACCACGGATTTTCTGGAAAGCACAGAAACCACAACGCAAAGCACTGGAGGCAAAGGGGCCCCGCAACCCAAACAAACCACAACAACGGTTGCGCATAGCTATTCGATCAACATGGCGGTGGCGCTGTGTGAAGGCGAGATCACACGGGTGGGCCGTGTTTGGGCGGATGGGGAAGAGGTGCCATTGGGCAGCCTCAATATGCGCGTTTACAAGGGGACGGGGGATCAGTTGCCCGACCCGTTGATCGAGGCTGTGGAAGGTGCAGGGCAGGTTCCGGCCTATCGCGGCACGGCTTACGTGGTGTTCGAAGATCTGCAGTTAGAGCAATTCGGCAACCGTGTACCGCAGTTTTCATTCGAGGTGTCGCGACCCGAACAACCCGGTGCAACGCCGCATCTGGATTTGGCGCGCGCGGTGCAAGGGGTGGCGATGATGCCCGCCACTGGGGAATACGCTTTGGCGACCGAGCCGGTCTATTACTCGGGCGGACCGGGCGAAAAATGGCCTGCGAACCTGAACACACCTGCATCGGTCACAGATTTCAACGTGTCGTTGACGGCGCTGAATGACGAGTTGCCCAATTGCAATGCTGCGTCCTTAATTGTCAGCTGGTTTTCCGGGGATTTGCGCTGTCAACATGCGCAGATCAAACCCAAAGTGGAACGCCGCGCCTATGACAGCATCGATATGCCTTGGCACGTTGCCGGGATAGACCGCAGCGCAGCCGACGAAATTGCACAAGTCAATGGCCAGCCCGTTTACGGGGGCACGCCCACGGATGCCTCCGTTATCCAGTCGATCCATGCGCTGAAAACATCCGGCAAGGCCGTGATGTTCTATCCCTTTATCCTGATGGATCAATTGCAAGGGAATGGGTTGCCCAGCCCCTATGGCGGCACTCAGGCGCATTTGCCGTGGCGGGGGCGCATTACGCTGAACACAGCACCCGGTCTTGCCGGGTCGTCAGATCGTACAAGTGCGGCTGACGCGGAAGTGCAGGCGTTTTTTGGGACTGCTCGTGCAGAGCATTTTCAGGTGGTTGACGGGCAGGTGACGTATGCAGGCCCGCAGGAATGGACGTTTTCGCGGTTCATTCTGCATTATGCCGCCTTGTGCGCCGCTGCTGGCGGAGTTGAGAGTTTCTGCATCGGGTCTGAAATGCGTGGTATGACGTGGATCCGGGGGGCAGGCGACAGTTTCCCCTTTGTCACACGGCTCAAGCAATTGGCAGCAGACGTGCGCACCCTTGTCGGGGCAGGCACCAAGATCAGCTATGCGGCGGATTGGTCTGAATATTTTGGCTATCAGCCGCCGGAAAACGGGGCGGATTTGTACTATCATCTTGACCCGCTTTGGTCGGACCCCAACATCGATTTCATTGGGATCGACAATTACATGCCTTTGTCTGATTGGCGTTCTGGCGAAGATCACGCGGACGCGGCGGCGGGGTCGATCTATAACCTTGATTACTTGCGCGACAATATTGAAGGCGGTGAGGGGTATGATTGGTTTTATGCATCTGATGCAGATCGCAATTTGCAGGCCCGCACCCCAATAGACGATGGCGCACACGCAGAGCCGTGGGTGTATCGCTATAAGGATATCCGCAATTGGTGGCTCAACCCGCACCATGATCGACGCGGCGGGGTGCGTCAGTTCAGTGCAACCGCGTGGCAGCCGCAATCCAAGCCGATCTGGTTCACGGAATATGGCTGCGCGGCGATCGACAAGGGCACCAACCAGCCCAACAAGTTTCTGGATCCCAAGTCTTCGGAAAACAGCCTGCCGCGTTTTTCCAACGGGGCGCGGGATGATTTCATCCAGATGCAATACATCCGGGCGATGAATTCCTATTACGCTGAGGGGCAGAACAACCCGCAGTCATCTGTTTACGGCGGGTCGATGATCGACATGAGCCGCGCCTTTGTCTGGGCGTGGGATGCGCGGCCCTATCCCTATTTCCCCAACAATATCGGGTTGTGGAATGACGGGGGGAACTATCCCAAAGGGCATTGGATCAATGGGCGCACTTCGGCGCGTCCTTTGGCGTCTGTTGTGGAAGAGATCTGCCGTAAGGCGGGGATTGTCTATATCGACACGTCCAAGCTTTATGGGCATGTGCGGGGCTATGTTGTGGGCGATGTCACTTCGGGGCGCTCTGCATTGCAGCCGTTGATGTTGCGCTATGGATTTGATGCTGTGGAACGGGATGGAGTTCTGCATTTTGTGATGCGCCAAGGGCAAACCCCGTTGGTCTTGGATCCTGATTTTCTGGCCTATGCGGATGATTTGGACGGGATCATCGAGGCAGACAGGGATCCTGAACTCGACATGTCGGGCCGCGTGCGGCTGCAATTTGTCCAAGCAGATGCCGATTTTGGGGCCATCGCGGAAGAAGCTGTGTTGCCAGACGAGGCCACGCATTCTGTGTCCGTGTCTGAAATCCCATTGGCCATGACGCGCGGTGAGGGGCGCCAAACGGTGGAGCGCTGGTTGTCCGAGGCGCGGGTGTCGCGGGACAAGCTGCGCTTTGCGGTGCCACCTTCGGGGTTTGGCGTCGGGGCGGGGGATGTGATCACCTTACCAGATGCACAAAAGGCAGAACAGATCCGCTATCGCGTGGACCGGGTGGAGCAGGGCCCGCATCAGATTGTCGAAGCGGTTCGGATGGAACCGTCTGTCTATTCACCCAGTGATGTGACCGAAGACGCGGTGCCTGTGCGCAGCTTTGCGCCTGTGTCGCCCGTGACCCCGCTGTTCCTGGATTTGCCGCTCATCAGAGGGGACGAAGTGCCCCATGCGCCTTATATCGCGGCGACGGGGACGTCCTGGCCCGGATCTGCGGCGGTCTATGCATCTGGAACGCCCAGCAATTACCGATTGAACACGGTGTTGTCGTCGCAAATCAGCGCTGGGATCACGCAAAGTGACTTGCGCTGGGCACCGCCTGCGATCTGGGATCGTGCGGGGTCTTTGCGCGTGCGCATGATGTCCGGTGCCTTGGAAGGGGCAGAAGAGGCCGCTGTTCTTGCGGGGCAAAACATCGCTGTGATCGGGGATGGCAGCCCCGGCAATTGGGAAGTGCTGCAATTCAGTGGCGCAACGCTCGTGGGGCCAGACACTTATGAGATCACCAATCGTCTGCGCGGACAGCAAGGCACTGATGGGATTATGCCCGGCGTGTGGCCAGCGGGATCGTGGTTTGTGTTGCTGAGTGCTGCCGCCCGGCAATTGGATCTTGGGGCCAATCAACGCGGCGTCACGCAGCATTTTCGAATTGGCCCTGCGCAGGTGGGGTACGATCATCCCAGTTACATCGCTCAAAGTCATGCATTTTCCGGGGTAGGGTTAAGACCTTATGCGCCAGCGCACCTAGACGCGACCGAAAGTGCCACGGGTGAGCTGACTGCGCGCTGGATACGCCGCACACGCGTGGATGGCGATCTTTGGGAAGGCGAAGTCCCGTTGGGAGAAGAGCGGAGCCTGTATCGTGTTCAGGTTTGGCAGGCGGATACAATCCTACGTGAAACCATAACCGAAGACACGCACTGGAATTATACAGAAGCGATGCGCAGCGCCGATGGGATTTCTGGCGCGATTGAATTGCGGGTTGCACAAATCTCGGAGCGGTTTGGGCCCGGTCCGGATGCGCGCCTGTCGGTCAACTTGTGATGCAGCGACTGACCCATGGCGATGTGGTTGCGTTGGCGCGTGTGCTGCTGGCGCATCCTGCGCCGCAGCGCGCCGCGCTGTGCCAAGATGCTTTGCTTGAAGCGGAGCTGGCTGATCATTACCGGCAGAATTTTGCAAAACTGCATCCCCGATTTGGGGATGGGTCCCTGTCATCTTGGGCAGGGCAGCGACAACGTGCGCCCGAACCGTTCTGGGATGATCTGGATTACCTATCCTGCATGCAAGTCATTATTCAAAGCCTGTCTGGTCATCTCGTTCATCGTTCAAAGGGACAGCGTGTTGAATGCAGCGCAGCAGCCCGGAATGACAGCGTTTAACACTTGGTTAACCTGCCCGCGTACCCCCTCCCTAGCGCCCTTTACCCTAGAGCGAGTCGGTGAATATTTCCTGTACGTCGCCGCAGAGACGCCCAAAATTCATGACCCCTGCACATAAGACACACAGCGCTGGGCGGCCAAAACCAGTATCAAGCGGCCATGTGGTATGGGGCTTAAACAGTCTGCGCCGATGCCATAGATTCCCTCATCCAATCTCAACAGCGTGTCTTTCAACCGATTGGACTCTGATGTTCGCCGGCTTCGTTGCGCTTTGGCCATGACTTGGTTTTGCTACGCATCCATGCACGACAAGCGCCCCACGGATTGTTGATCCAATTGACCCACTTGCTGACCATCTTGGTCTAAAAGCCCTTCAGAGCTAAGCGCGGCAAGGCGTTTTTCGATCCGTGCCCGAAATTCGGCTGTTTCTTTGTCATTCATATTGATAATCCTTGGCATCAGGGATTTGAATTTGGAATTCCCACCCTATTTAAGGTATCCAGACTGCAACGAAGAGGATGCAGAGCTATGCCCCATACGCAAGCCAAACTAACACCTGTGGATCCTGTCTG
Source organism: uncultured Paracoccaceae bacterium (assembly GCA_938038825.1). Lineage (GTDB taxonomy): Bacteria > Pseudomonadota > Alphaproteobacteria > Rhodobacterales > Rhodobacteraceae > Aliishimia. Next base: position 13,813 of record CALHST010000191.1, read on the forward strand.
GGATCGGATCACGCAAGAGGCCCGCGATGCGGTGGCTGATGAACCGCTCATGGGTGGGCTGATTCATGCCTGTATTCTACATCACAAGAACATTGAGCGCGCCCTGAGTTACAGGATCGCCGCCAAGTTGGCGTCCAATGAAATGTCGATGGTTGTGGTGCGCGAAATTGTGGAAGACGCCTATGCGCAGTCGCCTGAGTTGGTGGAAGCGGCGCGCGCGGATTTGGCCGCAGTCTTTGAACGTGATCCCGCATGTCATCGCCTGTTACAACCCATTTTGTATTTCAAAGGCTATCAGGCGATGCAGTGTTATCGCGTGTCTCATTGGCTGTGGACACAAAAGAAATGGGATTTGGCCTATTTTTTCCAGATGCGCATTTCCGAAATTTTCGGTGTAGACATTCACCCGGCGGCCCGTATTGGCAAGGGCATCATGATTGATCATGCCCATTCGATTGTCATTGGCGAGACAGCTGTGGTGGGCGACAACGTATCCATGCTGCATTCTGTGACGTTGGGCGGCACCGGTAAAGAGGAAGAGGACCGTCACCCCAAGATCGGGAATGGGGTTCTGATTGGTGCAGGTGCGAAAGTGTTGGGTAACCTGACGATTGGGCATTGCTCGCGCATTGCGGCGGGGTCAGTTGTGTTGGAAGATGTGCCCGAGTGTAAAACGGTTGCGGGTATTCCGGCCCGGATCGTGGGCGAGGCGGGCTGCGATCAGCCGTCAGTGTCAATGAACCATATGCTGGGCAAAGACAGTTAAATTCATCACATGTTTAGGAAACAGGATGCGCCTGGATCAAGGGCATCCTGTTTTTGTTCCTAAATGCATCTTAGCGGAATTTGGCAAAAGAGCGTTTCTTGAACTTTGGGTGGTGAAACCGCTTGGCATGAAAGGCTGATTTGCCATGGTGTTTTTTGACAACGTGCTTTTTCCCGTGATGCTTTTTGACGTGGTGTTTCTTGACCACTGAGTGTTTCGGCGCGTGCTTGACGTGCTTTTTCGCGTGGTGAGGGTGCTTTTTGATGAATGCTTTGTGACCGTGGCCATCAAAGACAATGGCAAACCCGTTCCCTTTAAACGCGATTTCTGCTGCTGCGGATTGCGGCGCGGCAGAAAAACTCAGGGATACGGCGATTGCCGAAAGAAGTGACCAGAGTGTTTTACCTGTCATTGTTTCGTCCTCGTTAAGGGCTGATAACAACGATATGGGGATGCAATGGGGGTGTGTCATCAAACGCGGCAGTCACGTTTGGTCACGGGTTACAGGTGAACCGTGAGACCTTTGAAACAAAAAGTCCCGCGCGCCGTGGCACGCAGGACTGATAGTTTTAAAGAGTAGCGTTCAGGCCAACATTGCGATGGGGTTTTCCAGATTGCTTTTGATCGCATTCAAGAGTTCCGCACCCAATGCGCCGTCAATCACGCGGTGATCGACAGACATCGTCACAGACATGACTGTGGCGACGGCGAGGTTTCCATCAGCGTCGACAACGGGCTTTTTGGTGCCTGCACCCACAGCAAGGATTGCACCGTGCGGCGGGTTGATAACGGCGTCAAAGTTATCAATGCCGAACATGCCCAAATTTGAGATCGCGAAGCTGCCGCCCTGGTATTCGTGTGGTGCGAGTTTGCGGTCGCGCGCACGGGAGGCAAGGTCTTTCATCTCAGCAGAGAGGGCCGAGAGCGATTTCATCTCGGCATCTTTCAGAACCGGGGTGAACAGCCCGCCTTCGATGGCGACAGCCACGGCAACGTCCGATGGTTTCAGCTTGAACACCCGGTCCCCAGCCCAGACGGCATTTGCGTCCGGGACAGATTGCAGAGCTAGCGCGCAGGCT
>CALHST010000192.1 GCA_938038825.1 uncultured Paracoccaceae bacterium
CGGTGGATCTCGTCCACGAACAGCAATGTGCCCTTACCATTGGCACGCCGGATCTTGGCCGCTTCGAACACCTTTTTGAGGTCAGGCACACCGGTGAAAATCGCGCTGATCTGCACGAAATGCAGATCGGTCTCATGTGCCAAAAGCCGCGCAATCGTCGTCTTGCCAACGCCCGGCGGTCCCCAGAAAATCAAGGAACTTAACGCACCGGCCCCCAACATCACTGTCAACGGCCCCTCGGGACCCAACACTTGGGTTTGTCCGATCACCTCTTTCAAGGTTTGCGGGCGCAGCCGATCCGCCCAGGGACGATGGCCCGACACTGCAGGTTCCGTGCCGTTGTCAAACAGATCGCCCACCTCTACGTCCGAAAGCTCAGGACAATGCGCCGATTGCCCCGCGTAACCGACAAACGGAAAGACCCACGCTGCGAAAAGGCCCGCTCGACAGTCCCAAGATCCGCTACGCGTGATCCATTGATTAACTGGATCACATCTCCACGTCGCAAGCCAACCCGACGGCCAAATCGACCAGGATTTGTCACCAACACGCCCGAAACCTCAATCGGCAAATTGTATTCCGCGATGACCGCAGGGTTTATCTGCGACAGCTCCAACCCCGGCAAAACAGTATCGGTCTGCAACGCGCGCGCATTGCGCGGTGGATCTTCCGGTGCTGCAATCAAAGACACTAGGACATTGGCGCGATCGCCCTGCCGCGCAAAATCAATCATCACGTCACGTTGCCCGGCCACAGACATGCGGTAAATCATCTCTGGCGGCGAATTTACCGGTGCACCATCCACGGCTGTGATCACGTCGCCTGCCAACAGGCCCGCCCGCGCAAAGGGGCTGTCGGGATGCAATCCGGAAATCACGACGCCTTCGGGCACGATCAAACCCAACATTTCAGCCAAGTCCTGATCAACCGCCTGACCTGTAATACCCGCCCATGGCCGCTGAAAATCAGTTTTCCCTGCGCGCGCTTGTGCCACAAACGCTGCCACCAAATTAGCCGGAATCGCGAAACCGATCCCGTTGGACCCACCAGAGCGTGACACAATCTGTGTGTTCACCCCGATCAAACGGCCCGCAACATCAATCAAGGCACCGCCCGAGTTGCCCGGATTAATCGGCGCATCTGTTTGGATGAAATACCCGCGGCCAGATCCTCGCGCCCCACCCGAGCGCGCAAGCCCCGACACAATTCCACTGGAAACCGTCTGCCCGACACCAAAGGGGTTCCCAATGGCAAGGACCAATTCCCCAACTTCGACCTCGTCAGAGTTGCGCAGATCTAAACTTGGAAGGTCTTGCGCGTCCTCAAGCTGCAGAATGGCCAAATCGCTGGCCTCATCGCCCAGCAATACAGTCGCGGAAAACTCTCGGCGGTCATTTAAAACCACACGAATGTCTGTGGCCATGCCAACCACGTGATAGTTCGACACGACAATGCCATCCGCACTCAAGATCACCCCAGACCCAAGCGAATTTTGCACTCGTGGCTCAGGATTACCGAACCCACGGAAGAACTCTTCAAAAAACGGATCATTCATAAACGGGGTGCGTCGGGCTTGGGTCACCCGTTTCGCGTAAATATTCACAACTGCAGGTGCGGCTTGTTTCACCACCGGCGCAAAGCTCAAACGCATCTCTGCAGGACTCGCCGGAACCCGCGTCTGCGCCCCAAGGCTTACTGGCAAAACCAGAAAAAGAAGGATCAAGAAACGTCGCATACCGCTGCAGATAAGCAATCCCCTATCCCGGTCGCAATCCCCTTGTTCTTCATTGTTCTCAAAATACTCAAAAAAAGACCCCCGCCAAATAGACGAGGGTCGCAAATTCTTAGCCAAAGGCGCGAGGGATCAATCCTCGGCAGCTTCTTCCGCTTCAAGACGGGCACGGTCAGCCGCGCCTTTTGCGTCGCGATCACGATCAACAAATTCGATGATCGCCATCGGCGCCATGTCACCATAGCGGAAGCCTGCTTTCAGAACGCGGACATAGCCACCCTGACGGTCTTTGTAACGTGGGCCCAGAATGTCGAACAATTTCGCAACATACTGGTCTTCTTTCAAACGCGCGCGGGCTTGGCGACGGGCGTGCAAGTCGCCGCGTTTTGCCAGCGTGATCAGTTTTTCAACGATCGGGCGCAGTTCTTTTGCTTTTGGCAGTGTGGTTTTGATTTGCTCATGTTCGATGAGCGAGCCGGCCATGTTGGCAAACAACGCTTTGCGGTGTTCGTGAGTCCGGTTTAGGCGGCGGTAGCCTCGTGCGTGACGCATGTGTCTTCTCCAATTAAGTGCCCTCTACGGGCGTTTTTGCTTTGTCTGGCTTCGGGTGCGTGCCCAAAACTCTCCTTGGGGTAAGCGTCACCTTTTTAGGTGGCGCGTTACCCGATAGTTGTCTGCCTTTGGCAGGCAATGAAAGGGCCTACTGGCCCAGTCGTTCGGCGGGCCTTGCGGCCCGCCCGATTGGCTTAAAAGTTGTCTTCGAACTTCTTGGCCAGATCTTCGATGTTGTCCGGTGGCCAGTCTTCGACGTCCATACCAAGGTGCAGCCCCATACCCGACAGCACTTCCTTGATTTCGTTCAAGGACTTGCGGCCAAAGTTTGGCGTGCGCAGCATTTCGGCTTCGGTTTTCTGGATCAGATCGCCAATATACACTATATTGTCGTTCTTCAGGCAGTTTGCAGACCGGACAGACAATTCCAGTTCATCCACTTTCTTCAGCAGAAGTGGGTTGAACTCAAGACCATCATCTTCGTCCTGACGCGAGGCACTTTCTGGCTCGTCGAAGTTGACGAAGATACCCAACTGATCCTGCAAGATGCGCGCGGCAAAAGCCACCGCGTCATCTGGCGTTATGGACCCGTCAGTTTCCACTTTCATCGTCAGCTTGTCATAGTCCAGAACCTGACCTTCACGGGTCGGCTGCACGTCATAGCTGACTTTCTTAACAGGCGAGTAGATCGCATCGATCGGGATCAACCCGATTGGCGCGTCTTCTGGCTTGTTTTTGTCAGCAGAGACATAACCTTTGCCTGTGTTTACAGTCAGTTCCATGTAAACGTCCGCGCCATCGTCAAGGTGGCAGATCACATGATCACGGTTCAGAACTTCGATACCGGCACTTTCGGAAATGTTGCCAGCTGTGACAACGCCCGGACCTTTTGCATTGATCGAAAGACGCTTGGGCCCTTCAACTTCCATACGCAGGTCAACGCCTTTGAGGTTCAGAATGATGTCAGTGACATCTTCACGAACGCCCGCAACCGAGGAGAACTCGTGCAGAACATTGTCGATTTGTACAGATGTGATGGCGGCCCCTTGAAGGCTGGACATCAGAACACGACGCAGCGCGTTGCCCATCGTTAAACCAAAACCACGTTCCAGTGGTTCCGCGATCACAGTCGCTTTACGCGCGGGATCATTGCCGGGTTTGATCTCAAGCTGTTGCGGCTTGATCAGTTCGGCCCAATTTTTGTGGATCATGCGTCCCTCCATTCTTGCGTTTGCTCCATGTCCCAAAGCACACGCGCCCGAGGTTTCAATAATGCGCACGAGGCCGCAGGAAATCCCACGACCCCAGTAGTTTTAAATGCCTTAAACGCGACGACGCTTTGGCGGACGGCACCCATTGTGAGCAATCGGTGTCACGTCGCGGATCGAGGTGATGGTAAAACCAGCCGCTGCCAAAGCGCGCAATGCGCTTTCACGACCAGAACCCGGACCCTGAACTTCAACTTCCAGCGTCTTAACACCGTGTTCCTGTGCTTTCTTGCCTGCATCTTCTGCAGCCATTTGTGCGGCATAAGGCGTGGACTTACGCGAACCACGGAAACCCATGGTACCCGCAGAGGACCAAGCAATCGCGTTGCCTTGCACATCCGAAATCAGGATTTTGGTGTTGTTGAACGAAGAATTTACGTGGGCGACGCCCGCCGCAATATTCTTGGAGACCTTACGCTTGGTGCGTTTTGTATCACGTGCCATTGATCAAGCCCTCCCTTATTTCTTTTTGCCAGCAATGGCCCGTGCGGGACCCTTGCGTGTGCGTGCATTTGTGTGCGTGCGCTGACCGCGAACAGGCAGGTTGCGACGGTGGCGCAGGCCACGATAGCAGCCCAGATCCATCAAGCGTTTGACGTTCATCTGCACGTCGCGGCGCAGATCGCCTTCAACAGTGTAGCTTGCGTCGATATGCTCGCGGATCTGAATAACCTCTTGGTCAGACAATTCGTTTACACGGCGGGAATGGTCGATCTTCAGTTCGTCACAAATCGCTTTCGCGGAAGAGTGTCCGATACCGGTGATATAGGTAAGGGCAATAGGTACCCGTTTGGAAGTGGGGATGTTGACCCCTGCAATACGTGCCACTTGGCATGTCCTTTCGCTGCGAGCCCGTAACACCGGGCCCTTTTTTCACAACTTAAGGCCCATGGATTTTCGCCAAGGGCCTCGCGCCGATTAGGTGATCTGGCCGAACGCGTTCCGGCCAAAGATTCTCGTCAGAGATGCGGTGCAATATGCGTGATTCTGATCTGCGTCAACCCCTTAGGGTCACGCATCCATCACTGCGGCAATATCTGCTTTCACGGACTCGATCTCGCCCAAGCCATTAACACCGTGCATTTGCCCCTTGGCATAGTAATAGCCCAGCAAAGGAGACGTCTTTTTGTAATACTCCATCAGGCGGGTTTTGAGGCTTTCCTCATTGTCGTCAGCCCGGCGTTTGAAATCAGATGCACCGCAATTGGTGCATTTTTCATCCGCCGGAATAGGTTTGGTTTGGTCGTTATAAACCTCGCCGCAACCGCCACAGGTTGATCGGGCAGTAATGCGCGCAACCAGTGCTTCGTCATCTACTTCCATGGCAATAACCGCATCTAGCGTTTCGCCTTGTTCGGACAAAAGATCCCCCAAGGCATCTGCTTGCGCCAATGTCCGGGGGAATCCATCAAAGATGAACCCGTTGGATGTCACAGTTTCAAGCTGTTCGCGGATCAGGCCGATAACAATGTCATCTGTGACCAACTCACCTGCGTCCATAACAGCCGCAACCTTGTTGCCCATTTCCGTCCCCGAGGTCCGCGCAGCCCGCAGCATGTCACCAGTGCTCAGCTGCACCATGCCACGCTCGTCTACCAGAAACCGAGCTTGCGTTCCTTTACCCGCGCCAGGCGGGCCCAACAGTATGATATTCATCGCCGCACCGGGCTCCTCTTCTTCCGGCGCTGTCCGCCTTTGCCGCCTTTACCACGCAGCTGAGACTTTTCAATAAGACCTTCATACTGGTGTGCCAGCAGATGGCTTTGCACTTGTTGGATCGTATCCATCGTGACGGAAACCACAATTAGAACCGATGTGCCGCCGAAATAGAACGGGATCGCATATTGACCTCGCAGGATCTCGGGCAGCAAACAAACCAATGCAAGATACCCAGATCCCAGCACAAGAATACGGTTCACCACGTATTCAAGATATTCCGCTGTTTTCTTGCCGGGACGCACGCCCGGAATAAACCCGTTCTGGTTCTTCAGGTTGTCCGCCACATCATCCGGCTTGAACGATACGTTGAACGTATAGAAATACGCAAAAAACACGATCATCGCTGCGAAGAACAGCAGGTACAAAGGCTGACCAGGTCCGAACCATGCCAACAGAACTGACATCACAGGGCCAGTTGAATTGCCGCTGAATGTCGAGATTGTCACAGGCAAAAGCAACAGCGAGGAGGCAAAGATCGCAGGGATCACGTTCGCAGGGTTCACTTTCACCGGCAGGTGAGACGACCCACCGTCGTACATTTTCATGCCAACTTGACGTTTCGGATACTGGATATGGATCTTGCGCAGTGCGCGTTCCATGAAGACCACGAACATGATGGTCGCAACCACCATAAACAGCACACCCACGATTAACGCAGGGCTCAGCGCGCCGGATCGACCGGATGCAAAGAACTGAGCCAACGCGGCTGGAACTTCAGCGATAATGCCCACGAAGATGATCAACGAGATCCCGTTACCAATGCCGCGTGCTGTGATTTGCTCACCCAGCCACATCAGGAACATAGTCCCACCCACAAGGGTGATCATCGTAGCGACACGGAAGTAAACCCCCGGATCTGTTGCCAAATCCCCGGCTTCAAGGCTGACCGCCAGTCCGTAAGACTGCATAATCGCCAGCGCAACGGTGCCATAGCGCGTATATTGGTTGATTTTCTTGCGGCCCTGTTCGCCTTCTTTCTTCAATTGTTCCAACTGAGGAACCATAGATGTCAGAAGCTGAACGATGATCGAGGCCGAAATATAGGGCATAATGCCCAGTGCAAAGATCCCCATCCGGGCAAGCGCACCGCCGGTGAACATCGAAATCATGCCCCCGATGCCTTGTCCGGCTTGATCCATGAATTGTTGCAATGCAACGCCGTCAATTCCGGGAACAGGAATAAACGTTCCCATCCGGTAGACGATCAATAGACCAAGAGTGAAGAAAATGCGGTTACGCAGATCAGTCGCCTTGCCAAGAGCACTCCAGCTCGTGTTGGCGGCCATATTCTCAACGGCAGATACCATGGGGTCTCCGGTTGTTAATTGCGAAAACGCCGCCCGGGCCGTTCCGGGCCAAAGCGGCGTTTGAAACTTGGGATCTTATGTAGGCGGCGCGGGGCCGTCTCACAAGATGTTATTCAGCCGCAGCTGCCGCTACTTTCAAAGAACCGCCGGCTTTTTCCACTGCTTCAACAGCAGATTTGGAAGCGCCAGTCACTTCGATGGACAGCTTTCCAGTCACATCGCCCTTTGCAAGAACGCGAATTCCATCGCGTTTGCGGCGCACCAGACCGCTTTCAACAAGCGTGTCCTCGGTGATGTTGGAACCATCCAATTTTTTCGCGTCGACGAACTTCTGGATCAGACCCAGGTTCACAACGGCGAATTCTTTGCGGTTTGGTTTGTTGAAACCACGCTTTGGCAAACGTTGGTACAATGGCATTTGGCCACCTTCGTACCCGTTGATTGCCACACCGGAACGGGATTTCTGACCTTTGATACCACGGCCACCCATTTTACCCATGCCAGAACCTGGACCACGGCCAATGCGTTTTTTGCGTTTTGTTGCGCCTTCGTTGTCGCGCAGTTCGTGCAGTTTCATATCGCTTCTCCTTTGCCGGATGTGCCCCCAGAAGCGAATGGGACAACCACGGCGTTTCTTATTTTTTCGAGTCAGCAGCCAAAAGGCCACTGGCGGCGTATAGCGGGGGGCGGAACATGGATCAAGAGGCTTTCACCCCTGTCCAAATGCCGTGTCTGTATAATGTCGGTATTTCGTCGGTTTTTTTACGCCCCGTCCCCATCCACGGCTGGGTTTTCAAACCCCGGCTTGGCAAAAGGTTGCACCAGCGCGCGCGCAACAAGTTCCAGATGGTCCTGACCATAAAACGGATCCCCATCCACAACATAAGTCGGGGACCCAAAAACATTGGCGGCCAATGCTTCTGCTGAATTGGCGGCGATCTTGTCTTGAACCTCGCGCGAGGCAGCCATGGCCAGCAACCGCATGGGATCATGTCCGAGCCCATTGGCCAAAGCGCCCAAAGTTTGCGGATTGGACAGATCCGCATCATCGCGCCAATGGGCTTGCAACACCGCATGTGCCATCGCATCGACATCGGGGCCCTGCGTGCCCAAGGCCACAATCATCCCATTTGCAAGGCTGTAATCGGCATCGTGATAGGTCGGGCGAAACCCCACAACGGGCACGCCGCGCAGCTCTGCCCAGCGTTCAATCTCGCGCCCAAAGAAATAGTCGACATGTGCTTGAGTTCTGGATCGAAACGGCAAACTGCCCTGCGCCTCTACAACCGGGGTCAGGTTTATGGGCTTGTGAACCAGCGTCACAGCCGGATCATCGCAAATCTCGGCCAATTTGGCGGAACCAAGATAAGCAAACGCGGAATGGGCGGAATAGTAATACGTAATCTGAGGCATGAAATATCCGCTATCGTAAAGATATGTCGATGTGCAACGCCCTAAGCGCGGTGTTTTTGTATCAAAGCAACCATCCGTTCTGATCTGCATATCGGCTGGAACAATAAAAGACACGCGTTATGATCCCGCGGACTTCAACAGCTGAAACGCCGCTGTTTCATCCCTAGACGAAAGATCCTGACGATGGCCAATCCGCTTTTTGACACCTTGTTCGGGGATCATCTGGGCAGTGACGCTATTTTTCTGCATCTGCCGGATGGCGAGACGTTAAGCTATGGACGGTTTCTGGAGATCGCGGCGACCTATGCGGGTGCGTTTGCACAATTTGGCCTGCAACCCGGTGACCGCGTTGCGGTACAAATCGCAAAATCACCACAAGCCTTGGCAGTCTATGCGGCCTGCGCGCAGTCCGGGTTGGTATTTCTGCCCCTCAACACCGCTTATACAGCGGACGAAGTCGCCTATTTCGTTGAAAACAGCGGCGCGGGGCTGGTTCTGACAGATACCGCGATGCGTGATGCCCTTAAGCCGATCACAGATCGCTGCAACGCGCGGCTGGAAACATTGAACAGGGACGGCACAGGATCTTTTGCAGACATTGCGGCCGATCTGCCCACTGTTTTTGAAACGGTAAACCGCACCAGCGATGACTTAGCCGCGTTCCTTTATACATCGGGCACCACAGGGCGGTCCAAAGGCGCAATGCTTAGCCAAGGCAACTTGCTGTCTAATGCGCAGACATTGGTAAAGGAATGGCGGTTCACTTCGGATGACGTGTTGCTGCACGCCCTACCCATTTTCCACACGCATGGGCTGTTTGTGGCCACAAACGTGGTTCTGTTGTCGGGCAGTCAAATGATTTTCATGCCGAAACTCGACGTGGATCAGTTGATTGCCAACATGCCCCAAGCCACCACATTGATGGGCGTGCCCACGTTTTATACCCGCCTGCTGGATGATGCACGTTTCACAAAAGAACGCGCGCAACACATGCGCTTATTTGTATCCGGCAGTGCCCCGTTACTGGCGGAAACCCATGTGCAATTCGAACAGCGCACCGGGCACCGTATTCTGGAACGCTATGGGATGACGGAAACCAATATGAACACCTCGAACCCGTATGACGGAGAGCGGCGTGCAGGAACAGTTGGGTTTCCATTGCCCGGGGTGGAGCTAAAAATCACCGATAGCAAAACGGGCAAGTCCCTGCCCCAAGGCGAGATTGGTGACATCGAAGTGCGTGGCCCAAACGTGTTCCAAGGCTATTGGCAGATGCCCGAAAAAACCGCAGAAGAACTGCGCCCGGATGGGTTCTTTATCACAGGTGATCTGGGACAGATTGATGCGGATGGCTATGTCAGCATTGTGGGGCGCAACAAGGATCTGATCATTTCAGGCGGATACAACATTTACCCCAAAGAGGTTGAGTTGGTCTTGGATGAACAAGAGGGTGTGCTGGAAAGTGCAGTGATCGGTGTTCCGCATCCCGATTTTGGTGAAACTGTATTGGGCATTTTGGTCGCCCAGCCCGGTCAAGCGTTGGATTTGGACAGTATCAAAAATCGTCTTGGGGCGTCTTTGGCACGCTTCAAACAGCCGCAACAGTTGATTGTGCTGCCCGAACTACCCCGCAACACAATGGGTAAAGTTCAAAAGAAAGCCCTGCGGGAACAATTCGCGGAAACCTTTGCACCGTGACGTCGTGCGCAGTGTCACAAGGGCCGTGCGCCCCGTATGCTTGCCCTGACCGTTAGTCTGGCCCATCCTGTCCCAGCAACACACAGGAGCATCTTATGGGGTATATGGTAGACGGCGTGTATCACGTGGGTGACGATGTCACCGCCACACATCCCAATGGTGAATTTGAACGCGGCCGCTCCACCGTGCGTCATCAGATCGGTGAAGATTTCCCGGCCGAGGCTGGACGATACCATTTGTTCGTGGCGTGGAATTGCCCTTGGGCGCATCGCACGTTGCTGGTTCGGGCGTTAAAAGGTCTGGAGGATGTGATTTCGATCTCGGTCGCGCGTCCCAACCGGACAGATCAGGGTTGGGTGTTTGATGACACAGGGCCGTTTCGTGATGACGTTCTGGGTGCCAAGGCCGTGCACGAGGTCTATTCGGTGGATCCAATGGGCTATACCGGGCGGCTTACGGTGCCAGTACTGTTCGACAAAGTGCAGCGCCGCATGGTCAACAATGAATCCGCTGACATTGTGCGCATGCTGAACAGCGCCTTTGACACCGTGGTTTCCGGCTCCCCTGATTTGGCGCCCAAAGCCTTACTAGGCGAGATCGACGCATGGAATGATCTGATCTATCGCACGGTTAATAATGGCGTTTACCGGGCCGGGTTCGCGTCCACTCAGGATGCCTATGAACAGGCCGCTTGGGAAGTTTTTGAAACGCTCGACAAGATAGAGGCCCATCTGGCCGCAAACACCTGGTTGTGCGGGAAAACCCTGACCGAAGCTGATGTGCGTCTGTTCCCGACCCTCGCCCGGTTTGATGTAGCGTATCACTATGCCTTTCGCTGTAACTTGCGGAAACTACAGGATTACCCAAATCTTTGGACCTACGCGCGGCGATTCTATCACCTTCCCGGCGTTGCCAAGACCGTGCATTTCGACATCTACAAACGGGGGTATTTCAGTGCCTCGGAAAAGCGGAACCCTTTGGGCATTATCCCAATCGGCCCGCATGTTGACTGGTCGTTGTAGACCCATTTTGTGTCACATGTGACTGCGATCACACGTCAAGGGTAAGGGTTTCCGTACTTTCCCCGTGACACGATATTGTCGTATCAAAAACGCATAGCACAATACTTAGTCAAAAGTGTTTTAAGAACCGCAGCCACTCATATTCGGCTGCAAACCATTACTGGCCAACGTCAGGCCACGTTTAGAAGAGATATCAGATGTCTGGTTTGATTGAGGGCTTTGGCCCATTGGCCTTATTCGGCATTTTGTCAGCGGTGCTGTCCACCATCGCGTTCCTGCCATACATCCGCGACACAATCCGGGGGCGGACACAGCCGCAACGCGCAAGCTGGTTGATCTGGTCGGTTCTCAGTGTCATCGCACTGGGCTCACAGATTTACGAAGGCGCCACAGATTCGCTGTGGTTCGCGTCGGTTCAAGTCGCCGCGACTCTGATCATTTTTGTCTTGTCACTGCGCCACGGAAAAGGCGTGCTGATGACCCGAAAAGACGCCGCAGTGCTGGTTCTTGCTTCGGGTGGCCTTGTGGCCTGGTATTTCATGGAAACAGCCATTTACGCGCTGGCTATTACCATCTCTATCAGTCTGCTGGGCGGTCTAGTGACCATCTGCAAATCCTATCGCGCGCCAGAGACCGAGACCTATGCAACATGGGCTTTGTGTTTTGTTGCGTCCGGGTTTGCAATTTTGGCCGTCGATGGGCTGAACTGGGTCCTGATGGCCTATCCGCTTTACTTGCTGACACTGAACGGTGCGATTGTGGTCGCCATTACATTGGGACGCGCCCGCACCCGTTTTGCAGCAATGTCAGCAGAATAAGTCTTAGCGTGTTTCCCGCAGGTATTCTGTCCAGCAAGGGATTGTGTCTTCTGTATAGAGACGGCGCAGAGCGGTTTTCAATTTCAACAACATGGCTTCAGGTCCTTCGTTACGAGTTGTGCATCAGATAACGCGCAAACTGAGTCCCCAAAACTGCCAATACCTCAACTCCGCTATGCGCTAAGCGCAATCCATTGGCTCTAGCCAAGTTGACGTTAACGTAAGGTAACGGGGCGAAACCCGAGTCTTTTCCCCATGATCGGCTAAGATCGACAGCGTACATGAAGGCTGTGCAAACCGGGATTTGGTCACAGTTGGATCCCACTGCACGTTTGAAGATGGAGGATATGGCAGATGCAGACCTTAGCGCCACGCACAGACACGATCCAACGCGGTAAATCGCGGTACATCAATGATCTACCTTTGGTGGATCGTTTGTTCGCCGACTGCGTTGTGAAAGAGGCTGAGTCCCGCGGGATGCTCAAACGGATGGCACAGACCAAACCGATGCAGCGCGCAGCAAGCCGCACCCGTATCCTTCCCTTCGGCTGGCGTTTAACCCAGCACTAAAGCAGTCCACTCACGCAAAAGGCCCCGATCATCACGATCGGGGCCTTTTTGTTTGTGCTGGCTAAAGAATTCAGCCTTTTTCTTCGATGATCTCAACCAGATGCGGGATCTTGTTGACCATACCGCGTACGGAAGGTGTGTCTTCCAGTTCGCGTGTTTTGTGCATTTTGTTCAGGCCCAGACCGATCAGAGTTTGACGCTGGTCTTGTGGGCGGCGGATCGGAGAACCGACCTGCTTTACAACGATTGTTTTTGCCATAGTGCTCAGGCCTCCTCAGTCGCAGGTGCTGCTGCTGGCGCGTCATCACGCTTGGGCAGAATGTCAGCCACTTTCTTACCGCGACGTGCAGCAACGGAACGCGGCGACGATTCTTTCTTCAGCCCGTCAATGGTGGCGCGGATCATGTTGTATGGGTTCTGCGAACCAAGCGACTTGGACACAACGTCCTTGATGCCCAGCATTTCGAACACAGCACGCATTGGACCACCAGCAATAATACCGGTCCCTTCTGGGGCTGTCCGCATGACCACTTTACCGGCGCCGTGACGGCCTTCCATGTCGTGGTGCAGCGTGCGGCCTTCGCGCAATGGAACGCGGATCATTTGACGCTTGGCTTGCTCGGTGGCTTTGCGAATGGCCTCGGGGACCTCTTTCGCTTTACCTTTGCCGAAACCGACGCGACCTTTTTGGTCGCCTACAACAACCAGTGCCGCGAAACCAAAGCGCTTACCGCCTTTTACAGTTTTCGACACACGGTTGATCGCCACCAGACGATCTGCGAATTCAGGGGTTTCATCCTCGCGGTTGCGGCGGGGACGACGATTGTTGTCACGTTCTGCCATCAGAGCAGTCCTTCAATGGGTGGCGATGTGTCGCCGTGATACTCGATCCTTGGTGGGCGGAATTACCCCCGGATCATCGAGGCGGGGCTATCCCCGCCTACGCATTTTTCAAGGTAACGTGAGCTAAAGCTCACCTTACGGGTCGATCAAAAGTAGGGTGAGCTTTAGCTCACGCCCCGCTTAGATCTTCAAGCCGCCTTCGCGGGCTGCTTCAGCCAAAGCCTTGACTTTGCCGTGGAACAAAAAGCCCCCACGGTCGAAATATGCTTCGCTGACGCCGGCTTTCTTGGCACGTTCCGCGATCGCTGCGCCCACTTTGGTGGCTGCCTCGACGTTGTTCTTGCCAACCACACCCAGATCTTTTTCCAGAGTGGATGCCGCCGCAACAGTCACGCCATTCACATCGTCGATCAGCTGAACGCTGATGTTCTTGTTTGAACGGTGTACCGAAAGACGCGCACGCCCTGCGTTGACCTTGCGAAGTTTGTTCCGGACGCGCAGGCGGCGCTTGAGGAACAGGGTCCGTTTGCTGTTTGCCATCTGACTGGTCCTTACTTCTTCTTACCTTCCTTACGGAAGATAAATTCACCTTTGTAGCGGATACCTTTGCCTTTGTAGGGCTCTGGTTTACGCCATTCGCGGATATTCGCGGCCACTTGGCCAACAAGCTGTTGGTCAATGCCTTCCACAACGATTTCAGTCTGCTTCGGCGCTGTGATTGTCACGCCTTCAGGCGCTGTGTAATCCACGTCGTGCGACAGACCCAAGTTCAGCTTCAGAGTGTTACCCTGCATCTGAGCCCGATAACCAACACCTTGGATTTCCAGCTCTTTCTTGAAGCCATCGGTCACCCCGGTCACACAGTTTTCAATCTGTGTGCGCGACATGCCCCATTGCTGACGTGCCCGTTTGGACATGCCGCGTGGCGTTACAGAGATCGTGTTATCCTCGACTTTGAGGGTCACATCATCTGTGGCTGTAAAGCTGCGGACCCCTTTGGGGCCTTTCACTTCGATTGTCTGACCAGAGACAGCCGCGGAAACTCCGCTTGGCATAGCAACTGGTTTTTTCCCAATACGAGACATCTAAACCGTCTCCCTTAGAATACGGTGCAAAGCACTTCGCCGCCAACATTCTGGCTGCGTGCATTTGCGTCCGACATTACGCCGCGGGATGTGGATACGATGGAAACGCCAAGGCCCTGACGGACCGAAGGAATGTCACCCACACCCATGTACACACGACGACCAGGCTTGGAGACGCGTTTGAGTTCGCGGATCACAGGCTCGCCTTCGTAGTACTTGAGGCTGATTTCAATTGCGGGATGGCCGCGCTCGTCCTTGGTTTCTTCGTAACCACGGATGTAGCCTTCGTCTGCCATCACATCGAGAACACGTGCGCGCATCTTGGATCCGGGGGTCATCACTGTGGATTTCCCGCGCATCTGGCTGTTGCGAATGCGTGTGAGCATATCGGCGATAGGATCGTTCATATCAAAATCTCCTTACCAGCTCGATTTCACCATGCCGGGGATTTGGCCACTGGAGCCAAGTTCCCGCAGCGCGATCCGGGATACCTTAAGCTTACGATAGTAAGCATGAGGACGGCCGGTCAGCTGGCAACGGTTATGCAAACGGGTTGCCGAGCTGTTGCGCGGCAGTTTGGCAAGTTTCAGGGAAGCGCGAAAACGGTCTTCCATTGGCTTGCTCTCGTCTGAGATGATTTCTTTCAAAGCAGCACGCTTAGCGGCATATTTTTCCACCAGCTTCTGACGCTTTACTTCGCGGGCGATCATGGATTTTTTAGCCATATCTCTTGCTCCCTCTTACGCGTTGAAGGGCATGTTGAAAGCTTTCAACAGCGCCTTGCCTTCCGCGTCGTTATCAGCGGTCGTGGTGATGATGATGTCCATGCCCCAAACTTCGTCGACTTTATCAAAGTCGATTTCAGGGAAGACGATGTGCTCTTTCATGCCCATGGCAAAGTTGCCGCGGCCATCAAAAGAAGGCTTCACGCCGCGAAAGTCACGAATACGTGGCATCGCAATGGTGATCAGCCGGTCCAGAAATTCATACATCCGGTCACCGCGCAGGGTTACTTTGGCACCCAATGGCATTTCTTCCCGTACACGGAAGCCCGCGATGGATTTCTTTGCCTTCGTCGCCAAGGCTTTTTGGCCCGCGATTGCAGTCAGGTCTTCAACAGCGGCTTTGGCTTTCTTGCTGTCACGGACAGCTTCTGCACCACACCCGATGTTCAGAACGATTTTATCCAGACGTGGAATCTGCATGTCGTTCTTGTAACCGAACTCTTCTTTCATCGCTTCGCGAATGGTCGTCTTGTAAGCTTCTTTCAGACGAGGCGTGTAATTTGCAGTATCAAGCATCGATCACGTCTCCTGTGGTCTTGGCAAAGCGCACTTTCTTGTCGCCTTCCATTTTGAAGCCAACGCGGGTTGGTTTCCCGTTGCTGTCAAGAAGTGCCAAGTTGGACAGTTGGATGGGCATCGCTTTTGGGATGCGACCACCTTGGGCTGTCTGGCTTTGGCGCGTTGCACGGATTGAGATGTTCACACCATCCACAACAGCTTTACCGGACTTCGGATCAACAGACGCGATCACGCCTTCTTTGCCCTTGTCTTTACCGGTCAGCACGACGACCTTGTCGCCCTTTTTCAGTTTTGCGGCCATATCACAGCACCTCCGGGGCGAGCGAAATGATTTTCATGAAGTTCTTGCCACGCAGTTCGCGAACAACTGGGCCAAAGATCCGTGTACCCACGGGCTCGCCCGCGTTGTTCAGGATCACGGCCGCATTGCGGTCGAAGCGAATGGCTGTGCCGTCATCACGACGCACTTCTTTGGCGGTGCGCACGACGACGGCCTTACGGACGTCCCCTTTTTTAACGCGGCCGCGCGGGATGGCTTCCTTGACCGAAACAACAATGATGTCGCCTACGGATGCGTACTTACGCTTGGAACCACCCAGGACCTTGATGCACTGAACTCGGCGTGCGCCAGAGTTGTCAGCAACATCCAGATTGGTCTGCATCTGGATCATATGGTTTCTCCTGACCTTTGGGGGACCTCTTTCGGCCGTTTCCCCATGGTTTCTCTCAAACTAAAAAGTGCTGGGGGCCTTAAGCCTCCAACACCTCCCAGCGCTTTGTCTTCGACTTTGGTGCGCACTCAATGATGCGTACGGAATCACCAACCTTGAAGGCATTCTTTTCATCGTGCGCCCGGTACTTCTTGGACTTACGAATGGTCTTTTTCAGAACTGGGTGCGTGAAACGACGTTCCACAGACACAGTCACTGTTTGTGCATTTGCGTCGGAGGTCACGACGCCGGTCAAAATACGCTTAGGCATACTGAGCTCTCCTTATTCCGCAGCCGCTTGGGCTTTTTCGTTCAAGATCGTCTTCACACGTGCTGCATCACGGCGCACACGGCGCATTTGCGATGCATTTTCCAGCGCGCCCGTGGCTTGCTGAAAGCGCAGGTTGAAGCTTTCTTTCTTAAGATTGGCCAACTCCTCGCGAAGTTGATCCGGCGTTTTGTCACGCAGTTCTTGGGCGTTCATGCGCCTTTTCCTTTTTCCAACATCACTGGCAGGCCCCCTAAAGGGTCACCCTGATTCCAGTGGAGTTCATGATGAAACGCTGCATTACGCCCCCTGCACACACAAAGCAACCCCCCTCGCACCCACAAAACTTGAACTGTAGATTCGATCCACGACATGCGGCTCAATCCACTCGCAAAGCGGGAATGAGCAAGAATCTGCCGCTTTTTAGCGTCACATTGTGCCAATTTCAACCAGCGGCTGGTTGCTCTGGTTTTATGGAAATTTAAACTGGGTGTTGTAACTCCCTATCCAACTTTTTTTGAGACAATTCTTTATGGCACCCGAAACCGCGCAACAAATTGCGCAGACAATGCTTGCAGTCACAGGCAACGCGACAATGTCCAAGGACTTCGACACATACGCCCGGTGTTTTCATCTGCCCCAAACAATGGAAACCTATTCTGGCCGCGTTGACATCAATACAGTCAAAGATCTTCGCGAGATCTTTGACTCTGTTTGCAAGCAGTTCGACGCGATGGGCGTCACGGATTTCGTGCGTCGCTGTCTAGAAGCCCAGTTTCGGGACCCTGCAACCATTGTCGTGGCCCATGAAACACGTCTGATGCGCGATAATTATTTGCTGCGCGAGCCTTACCCGTCTTATGGCACCCTGAAGTACATTGATGATCGCTGGCAAATCACGGACAGCATGTATGCGATCAAAGATATCAACAGTATCTACAATATTCTGACCGGAAAGTATTAAAGCCCACGATGCGCGTTCGCACGTGACCTTATTCGCAACGTGCGTTAAGCCAAGCGCATGTCGACAATACGCTCTTTATTTGCCACCCGATTGTATCACGCAGCCCTTTCCGACAAAGGCGGCCCAATTGACGCCGCCGAACTGGAAGCCTCTTGCTTTGCCATAGCAGAGGATGACGAAGCAGGTCAGGAGTGGTGCGAAACCCAAGGTTTTCCCGGTTACACCAGTTATGCCTCTCTGATCGATCTGCCTTGGCGGTTCCCGATCTTTGCGGATTTGGTCACCGTGCTGGATGCCCATGTGGCTGCATTTGTCGAAGATCTAGAATTTGACTTGGATGATCGCAAAATTGTGCTTGAGGATCTGTGGATCAACATCCTTCCTGAAGGGGGCATTCACACAGCCCACATCCATCCGCATTCCGTCATCTCGGGCACAACGTATGTTGCCATGCCCAAAGGGACCTCTGCCATCAAATTTGAAGATCCGCGCCACGCGATGATGATGGCCGCACCGGTGCGCCGCAAAGACGCAAGGGAAGAGCTGCGCAGTTTCATCTATGAAACACCTGCCGTCGGGGACGTTCTTCTTTGGGAAAGCTGGCTGCGCCATGAAGTGCCCATGAACATGTCGGAGGAGGATCGCGTGTCGGTCAGCTTCAATTACAAATGGGACTGACGCAGTGAGCCAAGCATTGGATGCCGCTTTTGATCGGCTGGAACAGCTGGATCTGACCCGGATACAAAGTACCGGCGACTGGGATCTGGGCCGAATGTTCAGCCATTTGGCTCAAGGGGTCGAGTTTTCGCTGCACGGCTATCCCCAACAAAAACCAAAGCTGTTCCAAGCGACCGTTGGCAAACTGGCCTTTTCAGTCTTTCATCTGCGCGGTCGTATGTCCCATGGGTTGGATCAGGAAATTCCAGGCGAAGTGATTGCCCACGTGACCGCGGATGACGGCATGCACCGGCTTTGGACATCCCTTGAGGCATTTCGCGATCACGAACACGACCTGCACCCACATTTCGCCTTTGGGCGCCTCAGCAAAGATCGGTTCGCCCGCGCCCACTTACTGCATATCGAAAACCATCTGGAAACTGTGAACACGGTCTAGCGCGCGTAAGCGGCATTGGTTTTGTGAAAGGCTGACGCGGTATTGCCTGTTGGATAAGGGCGATCAGGAACGGGACATTCAAGAAACGTGCAAAGGGGCTCCCAACCCGAACCAAGTTCATAGGTCAAAAGCCGCGCTGGTCCAAACTCTGCCTGAACCTCTGCCACATGACGTTTATATGTTTCGATCAGGTTGGCCCGACTAAGATCCCCGCCAAACTGCGTCTGGACACTTAACGTGCGACCCGATTCTGGATCTGCCCGCAGCATGTGCAGAATTGTTTTGTCCATACTGGCATACCAACTGTCGGCACCGCGATGGGTCAAAAGGATTTTTGCATCCGGGTAGTATGCCGCCAATTCGCGCCAATACAAAACGGCAGGCCAATCCACGCATGCCTCATATCCTCGAAAAATAGATTCCCAATCTGGCACGCGTCTCCCAAGGGCGATGTCGCGCCACATCGAAATACGCGCGGGATCCGGCAGCACCTCGTACATGTGATAACACGGCCCTAGATCCAGCATCTCTATTGCCCGCTTCATGGACTCGGTTCCCGTGCGGCCGAACCCGGCACCTAAGATCTTCAAAGCCATAATTGAATGCGTCCCTCTAAGTCCGACATCCATCCCATAAAACGTGCGGCAAATCTGTACAAAAATACCACGATTTCGTGCAAAATTCTGATCCCGTACGAAAGCCGATTCAATTGAGAGATGCGGGCAATTACAGTCCGCTGCACATCGCCACTCACTTAGGATGCACCAATGCCCACATTTGGAACAGCGACCCGCGAAACACTTCTAGGCTTTGCAATGCTGACCTGTTTTGCTGCTGGTGCTGTTTCCGCACAAAACGTGGATAAAGCTCAACTATGCACGCGTGCGATATCAGATGACCGCATGAACGGCTTATCACAGCAAAAATGCGAATGTGTGGCAACGGTTATGCAAAGTGAAACGCATCCAAAACTGTACGCCTTGTGGAACAACGCCATGTACACGGGGCAAGGTGCCGACATCAACTCGTTGACGACTGTGACCGGCCTGTCAGAACGAGCATTGGCGCGTCAAATGCAAAAGGCAGCAAAACAAATTCGCCGCCAATGCAAAGTAAAGTTCTGACCGCATCTTTGGTCAAACTCCTGACTTTCTTTTGTCCGAAACACATACCAAGATCTCATTGATCAATGAACTAAGGACCAAAACATGAATTTCCGACGCGCAGGTGGAACGGATGGAGGATCCATGGCGTTCCTAATTGGGCTTATCATGATGTGCGGTGGCGGCTATTTGCTGCTTAGCCGGATTATGGTGCAGACAAATTTCGGATTTGGTCGGGCTCTTTATTCATGGGGAAATTTACCCATCACCAGCGGCATGATCTTGATCCCTTTTATGTTTGGCGTTGGGTTCATCTTTTACAATGCGCGTAATTTGATTGGCTGGGCTTTGGCGATTGGATCCATGATCGCGATGATTTTCGGTGTCATCTCAAACCTGAACATCCGTATCGTCAGCATGAGCGCGTTTGACTTGATTGTTATTTTGGTGCTGCTAGTGGGTGGGATCGGGCTGTTTCTGTCCTCTTTACGGGGCAAGCGATAGATTGCTTAGGATCTGACCTATCAACGTTGATAAGCCCACCGCATTGAATGCACCTTAAATCGCAAACCATCGGCAAACGGGATCGCAAAGACGTTCTCGCGAATCCCGCACTCAACATTGCCCAAGGGTGCCAATCAAGCCCTGGCTTTTCGCATCGCTTGCGGAGTTTGCCCAGTCCAACTGCGGAATGCCCGGAAGAATGAAGATGGATCTTTGAACCCCAAAAGATACGCAATCTCTTGCACATTCATATTGGTGTTTTGCAGGTAATTCATCGCCATTGCGCGCCGGGTTTCTTCCAAAACGTCTTTGAAACTCAGCCCTTCATCCTGCAATTTGCGCTGAAGGCTGCGTTTGGACAATGCCAACGACCGCGCAATTTGCTCAGCGGTTGATTGACCACCCGGCAACCCATCCATCAAGGCTTGGCGCACACGGGCCGCCGTGCTGGGTTCCGCAATGGCGCGCACGAATTGCTCTTCCAGACCGTGTTCGATCCGTTCCCACATAGCGTCATCGCGCGAAATCAAAGGCAAATCCGCGTCTTGAGCCCTGAAAATCATCCGGTATCCCGGCCCCGATGCGATTGGGCAACCAAAGAATGCTTCAGCCTCGGCCCAACCCTCACGCTCAGTTTCCGCCTGAATCGCGACAGGGCGCACGTGTTCGCCCGTGGCCCGTCGGACGGCCAACAAGAAATAAATTAGACCAAACCAGCCAATCAACGGTGGCAAGTTTTCATCCGGCAACGCAGTGCCGAAACTGAGCGCCACATGCGCGTCGTAATCGGTCACAGACATGCGCAAAGGCATCAGCAAGGGTTTTAGCAACGCCTTGCGCTGTAATCCGATCCGAACTGTCGGGCTTGAAAAAAACGAATAGACGGAACTGTCGAAATTCTTTTCATCCAGTGCCTGCGACAATCGATATGCAAAATCCGGTTCCGGATTTTCTGCATCCATTGCATTCCATAGCGCATAGAATTCCTTGCCCGACACGGGACGTTCGCCACGGGTCATAAAATCTATGGGCAGTCCCGCGCGGCGAATAGCGCGCCTTGGATCAAGATCAAAATGGTCGCAAACAAATCGAATGCCGTCAGCGATCGTGTAACGTGTAATTTGACTCATTTTGGGCCTCTAATATGAAATCGTACTGAAAGGACACAGCCCCATGTCCATTGGCACATTAAGTCATGAATTTGGCACGTATAGCAAGTCCCCATTTGGGGACAATTGATGTAGATTGTTTCCAAACTAGATCGTAGCACCGAAAGGAGCATCTGAATGAAGCTGACTGTGAATGGGACTGAACACGACCTTGGTCAAATTGAACCTGATATGCCATTGCTTTGGGTGCTGCGCGATCAACTGGGCATTACGGGGGTGAAATACGGATGCGGGATCGCACAATGTGGGGCCTGCACGGTTCATTTGGACGGGGTCGCGGTGCGTTCCTGTCAAACCGCCATCGAAGATGCCGAAGGATCCGAAATCACGACGATTGAAGGTTTGGGAACTCCAGACGCCATGCACGCCGTTCAGGCCGCATGGGTCGAACATCAGGTGGCCCAATGCGGGTATTGTCAGTCCGGGCAGATCATGGCGGCTGCGTCGTTTTTGCAGTTTAACGCAGATCCCACCGATGACGATATTGATGCGGCCATGTC
>CALHST010000193.1 GCA_938038825.1 uncultured Paracoccaceae bacterium
CGTCCCCGCGCCCAAAACGCGAAGACGGCAAAGACCACTCCGAGAAGTACCAAAAAGACGGTATCCATAGTCCTAGGTCTCTTTCATGTTCGTGGAGGCCAAAAGCCCAATTGCCACAAGTTTCAACACACACGGAATCCCCGCGTAAAAGAATGAGAGCATGGTCAATGCGCTCTCGGGGTTGTTGTTGGCCCCCGATTGAAAGCCTGCACGTTCAAGCGCGGGCAAAAGAAGAACCGCCGCGAAGGCCAAGGTGAATTTCGACACAAATGACCACAGCCCAAATCCCTCGGCTGCCGAGGGCGAAATCACAGACATGCGCCGGGCAAACACGGCAGGCAGCAGCGTCAAATCAGCCCCCATCGTCGCCCCAGAGGCCGCGCAAATCAGGGCAAACAGCACCCAATCGCCGGGCCCCAACATCAACGCGCCGCCAAATGCAACAATCGCCAACACCATAGCTGCTAAAAGAACCCGTTTGACGCCAAACCGCTCAGCCGCGACGCCCCAAAGCGGGGCCGAGAATGCCGCCGACAGGAAGAACATCAACAAAAATGCGTCTTCCATCCCTGGCGCTTGCAGGCGCGTCTCAACAAAGTAAAGGAACAGGGTCGAAGACACAGCGACGGGGGCCGCATTCATCAAAGCGATCAGCAGCAAACGCCGCGCTAAAGGATCATTTAACACCACACCAAGCCCCGAACCGGGAACGACGGATCCGGCCCGCCATTCTCCACGCATTGCAATCACAGCGCACAGTGCAAGAACCGCAAACCCAACTGCGAATCCCGCAAAGGGTCGATCCATCGCATTGCCCAGCATCACGGGTGCTGTCGCGGCCACGCAGACGCCCAGCAAGGCACCGGTTTCTCGCCACCGCGCGAGCCTTAAATGCCCGTCGCCGCTGAGTTGATCGGCCTTCAACACACCTTGCGCGTAGAAGTTGATCGTCAAAAAGGAAAATGCCGAAAACACCAGTGTCAACATGAACGCGAACCACAACACTGGCGCGACAGGGGGCGTCACAGCAAACAGCCCGAACATCCCCAGCGCCATCACGGCACTGCCCAGCAACACTGCTGTCCCGCGGCGCGTGCGCAAAATCTCGGACAAGCGCCCCAAAAGCGGGTCTTGCACCACGTCAAAAAGGCGCAAGCCAAACAGAACAAGCGCCAGCGATGTCAAAGACACACCGTATTCATCCACATAGAATTTCGGCGCGTGGATATAAATCGGCAGTCCGGCAGCCGACAACAAGGCGGCATACAGCGCATAGGCTGGCAGTCTTTGGGGCGTGGTGGTCATTCGCCAGGCACTCCGTCTTTGCCCGACCAGCCTTGGCTTAGTTCTTCTTGTGGCGGTGTGGGGCGGGCCCGATAGGCCGCCTTTTTCATCCACAGCTTCAACGCTTGCCAGTGGATCAGGGTCAACACCCGGCGCGATCCAAACGGGCGGCGCCATAACATCCGCAGGATAGCGCGATTGGTTAACGGCACGCGTGCGCCCGTCAACGTGGCAACAAGGCCCCCTTCGGATTGGGAATAGTTGATCCAGACACCGATCCGGGTCGCAGAGATGTCAAAGCGGAATTCATAAGCCCCCTCAACCGGTTGGAAGGGCGAGACATGGAAAATCTTTTGCGCCATCAGCCGGTCTGACGCTTCGATCGGGCGCAGATCCGCATGGTGACACAAATAGGAATGGCGATCCCCAAAGGTGTTGGACACTTCCGAGATCACCGCGATCAGCGTCTCACCCGCGCCCCGGCACAACCAGAAAGAGACGGGATTGAACACATGGCCCAACAGCTTTGGCTGTGCCAGCAATTCGATCCGGGTCACGCCAGAAACCTGATGGGCCTCAAGGACGTCACGCACCCAAGCGGCCCCGCGCCCCGCGTGTGGCGCGCCGCCATGATCCACATCATCCAGCCCCGCCAAGCCCCGCGCATTGCGCGCGAAGAACCGCGGCCCCTGCACAGGTGCTTCGGCATCCAGCAAAACGTAATCCACCGAATAGCGGAATGCATTTTGCACAGCCCCTTTGCGCCCGTGAAAGGTCACGCCTTCGATATGATCCACGCCTTGCATTACTCTGCAGCCACCGGAATTGCATCGCGCGCACGGATGGCATCCACCACGTCAATGGCGCTGGACAAACCATCCTCGTGGAAACCGTGGCGCATCCAAGCCCCGCAGAACCACGTGTTGGCCGTTCCGTTAAATCTGCGCACGTCTTCCTGTGCCGTCAAAACGCCCAGATCATAAACCGGGTGGCGCAAAACGGTTTGGTCGTAAATGCAGTCTTCTCGAATGGTGCGCTTGGAATTCAACGTCACGAAATGCGGATCATCCTGCGGAACGGGCTGCAACTTGTTGATCCAATAGGTCAGATCAATGCGATCTGACTGTTTCTCTGCGTCTTCTGTATAATTCCAGCTCGACCAAACGGCCCGCCGCTTGGGCATGATATCTGCGTCGCAATGCAACACGACATCATTGGGCTGGTATTTGACTGCTCCCAAAGCGCGGGTTTCATGGGGCAAGGGATCTGACAACATCGTCAAGCTGTCATCGCTATGCGTGGCAAAGATCACTTCGTCAAAATTCTCGAGCGCACCGCCATAGGCTTTGATCTGCACCGCGCCGCCTTGGCGCTGCACATGTTGAACAGCTGTTCCTGTGCGGATATCCACATTGCGCCGCCGCATCGCAGCCTCGAGCCTGCGCACATATTCAACTGACCCACCTTTGACAGTGTACCATTGATGCTGACCGGTCGTGTTCAGCAGCGCATGATTTTCAAAGAACTGCATCATCGCCAACGCAGGGAAATCCATGATCTTTTCCGTCGGGGTTGACCAAATCGCACCGGAAAGCGGCAGCAGATAATAATCCCGGAACCAATCCCCGGTGCCCAGCAACTGCAAAAACGCACCTGTTGTCACATGTGGGTGTTGCCTTGCCAGATCCAGCGCCTGCGCGTTGAACTTCAGAATGTCGCGCACCATGCGCAGGAATTTCGGATGTGCCATGTTGCGCTTCTGTGCAAACAACGCCCCTAAGCTGGCCAAACCATATTCCAGCTTTCCTCCCCCGATCGAGGCCCCAAAGCTCATGTTGGATTCCACGACAGGCACCGCTAATTCGTGGAACAAAGCCCCCATCAAAGGGTAATTTGCATAGTTGAAGACAAGGAACCCCGTGTCGACCGGCTGATCGCCCCGTTTGCCTGCGACGATCGTGCGCGCATGACCGCCAAGGCGCGGTTCGGCCTCAAACAAAGTGACACTATGTTCGGCACCTAATGTATACGCGGCCCCCATCCCGGAAATTCCGGCACCAATGACTGCAATCTTTTTGGGGCCCCCGGCCTGCAACTCGAACGGCATTCAACACTCCTGCGACGTATTTTCATAAGGGTTACGCAGCAGCAAAGCATTTGGATGTAAACTAAAATCAATAAATGTGACGCCCCGAAGGACGCAAAATCATCCGCCGACCAGATACCGGCGCAAAAAAACACATCTCTCTCAAATAAAAATGTGATCCACCCTGTGTTAGCCCGCGTAATAAGAGTATGTTGACCAGCGTTGAAACCCTGCCGCAAGGCGCCGCATCCCGTGACCACGCACTTTCCGGTGTTTTGGCCGCAAACCATGCGACGCGTCGTCAGGGGCCCAAACGTCGGAAACAAGAAGAAGAGAATACAAAACGTATGCAGTGGGTCGACCACATGGTCAAAATTGCATCTTCCCAGGACAAAACAGCATTCGCAGAGTTGTTTGGGCACTTTGCCCCCCGGATCAAAGGTTTTTTGATCAAATCCGGTGCGGATGCCACCTTGGCTGAAGAATGCGCACAAGATGTCATGGCGTCGGTCTGGACAAAGGCGCACATGTTCGATCCCGCACGCGCCTCTGTTGCGACGTGGATCTTTACGATTGCCCGAAACCGGCGGATTGATATGTTGCGCCGCGAAAAAAGGCCCGAGCCCGAGGAACTGACTTGGGGACCCGAAGCCGAGCCAGAACAAACCGATGTGCTGGCCTTGCAACAAGAATGTGAAATTTTGGGTCGTGCCCTGCAAGACCTCCCCTCCCCCCAACGGGATTTAATACAAAAGGCGTATTTCGGGGACATGTCCCATTCTGAAATCGCCGAACAAACGGGTCTGCCCTTGGGTACGATCAAATCGCGAATTAGATTGGCGCTGGACCGACTGCGCCACGCAATGAAGTGAATGGTAAAATGGCAAACGATATCAAACATCATCTAACGCCGAGTATCCTGATGGCATATTCCGCGGGCACACTTCCCGAGGCGTTTAACCTTATTGTCGCAACGCATATCTCGCTATGTGACACCTGCCGCGCAGATGCAGAAAGCTATGACAGCCTGGGTGGCGCCTTGCTGGAACAGGCGAACGCGTCCGCCGTGGATATGTCCCCCGACAGTCTTGCGGCGACAATGGCACTGATCGCAGGCAGCCCTGTAGAAGACATAGCGCGCCCCGTTGTGTCCAAGGGCGTTTTGCCAAGTCCTTTGCAAGATTACGTGGGCGGAGATCTGGCTGACATCAAATGGAAACCGGTTGGCATGGGTGTCAAACAGGCCATACTCAAGACGTCCTCAGACGCCACAGCCCGCCTTTTGCTGATCCCGGCCGGCGCTGCAATGCCGGACCACAGCCATAATGGCGTTGAAATAACGATGGTTCTAAAAGGCGCGTTTCAGGACGAAGACGGGTATTTCGCACGTGGCGACGTCGAAATCGCAGACAGTGATGTGCACCACACCCCTGTGGCCGATATTCACGAAGACTGCATTTGCCTTGCCGTGACGGATGCACCGTTGAAGTTCCGGAGCCTAATTCCGAAACTGGCCCAACCTTTCCTGCGTATCTGACGCACGACACCGGACCCACATGCGAAAGCCCCGATGCCATAACGGCGCCGGGGCTTTTCTTTTGTGCAAACCGCCGCCACGATGCCTGTAACGACAACGGGGATCCTCATGAAAACTGCACTTGTGACCGGAGCCGCCCGCGGCATTGGCCTTGCCACCACGCAAAACCTGCTCGCAAACGGATGGCACGTGGCGATGATCGACAACGATACAGACGAACTTGCGCAAGCCGCACGCGGTTTGAATTCTGTGCTGACCTTTGGAACGGATGTCTCTCAACCGGCCGAAGTTGACGCCTTGCTGCACGAACTTTCGGCCAAATGGCCCCACCTGAATGCCTTGGTGAACAATGCCGGGCTCGCCCGCTTTGGCCC
>CALHST010000194.1 GCA_938038825.1 uncultured Paracoccaceae bacterium
ACCCTTTGGCGGCGTCCAAAGACCGCGACAAAGCACAAAACGCTTCCAAGGGGACTGTTTCAGCCCGATCCGTGGGTTTGATTCCCGATGCGATCAAATGATCCTCGATCTGGGGGGATTGCGATTTCAACGCTGCGCGCAGCATTTTTCTGCGTTGGTTGAAAGCGGCCGCAACCACACGTTCCAAAGTTTTGGGATTGGCCGGAAAACGTGGTTCTGGCAGGGCATCCAAATGCACAACCGCTGACGACACTTTGGGCGGCGGCGTGAACGCTTCGGGGGGTAAATGCATTGCGATCCGCGTGTCTGCGCGCCAATTGGCCAAAAGTGACAGACGCCCATACGCCTTTGACCCGGGTGTCGCCACGATGCGTTCGGCAACTTCGCGCTGGAACATCAAGGTCATGCTATCCCAGAACGGTGGCCATTGCGGCGGGGTTAACCAGCGCACCAGCAATTCGGTTCCCACGTTATAGGGCAGGTTGGCAGAGATCCGGATGGGTGCAGTAAGATGTGCCATTGGGTCGATGTCCAATGCGTCCCCTTCAAGGATAATCAGCTGCCCGGGATATGCGGCGGCGATTTCGGCCAAAGCAGGTTGGCACCGGGGATCTTTTTCGATCGCCAGCACTTTGCGCGCCCCTTCGGCCAATAGCCCGCGCGTCAATCCACCGGGGCCCGGACCAATTTCCAGAACATCCGAGCCCGTGAGATCACCGGCGATACGCGCGATCTTGGCGGTCAGGTTCAAATCCAGCAAAAAGTTCTGCCCCAGCGCCTTTCGGGCACTAAGGTCGTGTTTCGCAATGACTGCGCGCAGCGGCGGAAGGCCGTCAATTTGGGTCATGATGCGGATGCCATGTGTGCCGCCATGCGAATGGCCTCGATCATCGAAGTTGGCTTGGCCGTTCCCGTTCCGGCAATGTCAAACGCGGTCCCGTGATCGGGGGACGTTCGAATAAAGGGCAAACCCAGCGTCACGTTAACCCCCCGGTCAAAATCCAGCGTTTTGATGGGGATCAAGGCTTGGTCATGATACATGCACACAGCGGCATCATAGCGCGCCCGTGCGGCTGCATGAAACAAGGTGTCGGCAGAATGGGGACCTGTGATCTGCATGCCATCCTGTGCCATGTCGCGGATAAGTTCTGCGATCCAATCGAGTTCTTCATGTCCCATTGCGCCGCCTTCGCCCGCGTGGGGATTTAAGCCAGCGACTGCGATGCGGGGATTGGCGATGCCAAACTGGGAGCGCAACCCGGCATGCGTAATCTGGACGGCACGACGCAGGACTTCTGGGGTCAGGGCCGCGGGCACGTCCTTTAAGGCGATGTGAATGGTGGCGGGAACAACGCGCAACTGGTCCGAGGCAAGCATCATCACGACATCTGCATCACCACCAAGATGCGCAAGATATTCCGTGTGACCCGGATAGGCAAAACCGGCACCGTCCTGCAGCACTTTCTTGTGAATTGGCCCTGTGCAGACTGCGCAAGCATCGTTGTTTTGCGCAAGTGTGACCGCGCGGGCAATCACATCAATCACATCTTGAGACAGTTTGAGATCTGGTTTCCCCGGGGACACGTCCGCCGCAAATCTGTGGGGCAAAACCGGAAACCCGGTTGCGCGTAACGCGTCTGCACAGGTTTGGACCTCTTCCACTGGTGTGCCTGATGGCAAATGTCGTGGGTCACCGATCCAAACCATCGGAACGGTTCTTTCAAGAGCGTTCCACGCCTTGACTGCGATCTCGGGGCCGACACCTGCTGGTTCACCGCAGGTGACAGCAACCGGAGCAAGCGTCATTTGTTGCGAATACGTGCGTCTGCACGCAGTTCTTCCAAAAGACCATCTGCCAAGCCACTTAGACGCGTTTGACGCAATTGCTGTTCAACCTGTTCGCGCGACACGTCCTGATTGGCAGCTGCTGTGCGCCCACACATCATCAGGAAGACCAAGGATTGACCATCTGCTGACACAAGCGCAGTAGAGACTTCGTCATCATCCAGTTTTGCCAGTTCAATGGCGATGTCTTGAGCGATATCACCCGGGGCTTTGGTTTCGCGCAGCAAACGCTCTTCAGGCAAGTCTTTTGCGATGCCATACAAATCGTCACACACATCGACGCGGGTGCGCAGGCGTTCCGCCTCGGCTATTGTGGCATCTGTACGCCCGCCGGGAATAAAGAACTGCGCATATTCGATGGCCGAGAATTCCACGGCGGGTGTGTCCGTTTCTTCGATGGCACGCAGCTGAAACAAAGCGACAGCATTTTGAAGCGGGATGGGCGAGGTCACTTCGCCGGGGGATAGGTTCAGAACCAAAGGCCGCAATGGGGCGGGCAAGTTACTCAGCGGTGTCCAATCCATGCGCCCACCACGACCGCGAGACGCCGTTGCGGAAAAGCGGCGCGCAAAGGACGAAAACTCGGCTTCAGTTGTCGATTGCGCAATCCGCTGAGCCTGTGCCAAGACAGCCTGCTGGCGCTGCGGCGGGGCGGGGATGATGATTTCGGACAGCAACACGCGAACACCGGCGGTGCCGGACGTCGCCCGCAAGGCACGATCAATTTCTTCCGATGTAATCTGGGCTTGGCGTCCAAAACGCGCCCGGATCAAATCGCGCCATGCCAAGCTTGTTCCAATGAATGTACGGAACGTTTCTGGCGCAACACCACGCTGATCCAGAAGCGTCAGAAATTGGTCGGCTTCAAGGTTCGCACGGCCCGCAAATTCCACAATGCCATCATCAATGTCTTGTTCTGACAGTTGCAAACCCGCTTGACGCACTGCTTGACCGCGAAGCTTGTCGTTGATGACCTCACGACGTGCGTTTTCAAGTCCCGAGTTGGTTGGCGAAATGATCCGCAGCAGAAGCTCGCGTTGTTGAATTTCAAACGTTGTGACAACGTCTTCGTTCACCTGAACAACAGGTGCAAAGGGGTTTTGGGCCAAAGCTGGTGCCGCGCTTAAAGACAGACAAACGGCAAATGTGGTCAGGACTCGTTGGATGAGCATTTTCGTGTCAAACTTTCGTTTCCGGTTTGGGCCGAGAAGCCCCTTAGAGAGA
Source organism: uncultured Paracoccaceae bacterium (assembly GCA_938038825.1). Classification (GTDB taxonomy): domain Bacteria; phylum Pseudomonadota; class Alphaproteobacteria; order Rhodobacterales; family Rhodobacteraceae; genus Aliishimia. The sequence continues at coordinate 3,070 of CALHST010000194.1, forward strand.
TGGTAAAGCGGAAATCTGTGGTCGGCTCAACCACAGAAGAGCTTGCAAATCGGGTATTCACACTAAAATCAGCCGAAACACACTCGTTCAAATAGGACAAGCCGACGCCAGCAAAGGCAGACCGGTCGTCTTCAACATCATAGCGCCAGTTGCCGGACATGGTCCAATGACGTTGGAACTTGTAACTGCCTGCGACTGTCAG
>CALHST010000195.1 GCA_938038825.1 uncultured Paracoccaceae bacterium
GCGTTGTGTCGTTGTGGGCAGCGCGGATGTCTGGAAGCGTATATTGCCGACTATGCTTTGGTGCGCGAGGCGCATATCGCGTTGGAATGGAACACCAACAAAAGTGTGCCGCACAGCGAACTGCTGCAAGAGCTGTTCGAACAAGCCAAATCCGGCCAAGGGGCCGCACGCACGATCTTTCGACGCGCGGGGCGTTATTTGGCCGTTGGACTGGCGAATGTCATCAACATCTTTGATCCGTCTTTGGTGATCTTGTCCGGCGAGCGGATGCAATATGATTACCTTTATGCCTCTGACACGATGGCAGAACTGCGGGACATGGTCATCGCATCCGGGCGTCCGCTGCCGCCGCTCAAGGTGAATGCGTGGGGTGATCTGGTTTGGGCAAATGGCGCCGCCGCATTGGCGTTAGACTGCATGACGGATCGTATGTTGGGTGCACAGCGCGAGGTTGTCGAAGCGTGAGGGCGTTGATGTGTTTGGCCCTGCTTGCAACGCCGATTGCCGCGCAGCCAGTGTTTCAAGACCGGGCATCAGCATTCCCCGTCCAGCATGACTATGTCGGTGGATGGGAACATTTCGTTGGTGGTGGCGCTGCGGTGTTTGATTGCAACGCAGATGACAAGCCAGACGTGTTTGTTGCGGGCGGCAGCGCGCCAGCGCGATTGTTCTTGAACGAAACCACCGGGCCAAAACAACCTGTGACCTTTGCGTTGGGTACAATTCCAGAGCTGACTGGTGTCACGGGAGCTTATCCCTTGGATATCGACAGTGATGGGCACCTTGACCTTGCCGTGATGCGGGTTGGGCCGAACCTTTTGCTGAAAGGTGACGGGGCCTGCGGCTTCACCGATGCCAGCGCTGCGTGGGGATTCCAAAGCAGCGATCGGTGGAGCACGGCGTTTTCCGCAATATGGCAACCGGGCGCCGACTGGCCTGTTTTGGCCATTGGCAATTATGTGGACCGCGGCGACCCGGATGGCCCGTTTGAGGCTTGCGATGTAAACCATCTCTATCAACCCGATGGCACAGGCTATGCGGCACCAACGCCGCTTGCGCCGGGCTACTGCGCCTTGTCGATGTTGATCTCGGATTGGCAACGAACAGGCACGCCACAGCTGCGCATTTCCAATGATCGGCACTATTATGTGCGGGGCGGATACGAAGAAATGTGGTCTTTGTCTCCCTTGCGGGCTTTGGACAAGACCGATGGCTGGGATCGGGTGTCCTTGTGGGGAATGGGCATTGCCAGTGGCGATGTGACGGGCAATGGCTTTCCCGATGTCATGCTGACCTCGATGGGCGATCAGGTGTTGATGTTCAACTCGGGCGCAGTCTGGGAAGCAGCCCCGTTTGATACTGGCGCAACAGCACACCGCCCCCACACCGGGGACGATGGGCGACCCTCCACCGGATGGCATGCGCAGTTTGGCGACATGGATAACGACGGGTACCCAGATTTGTTTGTGGCCAAAGGCAATGTCGATCAAATGCCCGGCATGGCCATGCAGGACCCGAACAATCTATTGATGGGGTCTGAACAGGGTACATTCACAGAAGTCGCGGCAGAGGCTGGCGTGGCATCGGATCATCGCTCTCGCGGGGCTGCGCTGGCGGATTTCGATGGCGATGGGCTGCTGGATATCTTGGTTGTGAATCGACGCGCTCCGTTAGAACTGTGGCAGAACGTATCGGTTGATACTGGTGCTTGGTTGCAAGTGACTTTGCGGGCCCCAGCCCCAAACACACACGCTGTTGGTGCATGGGTTGAGGTCGCAGCCAATGGCCGCGTTCACGCGCAAGAACTTACGGTCGGGGGTGGCCATGTCAGTGGACAGGCAACGCCTTTGCATTTCGGATTGGGCAGGGCCACACAAGCGCAGATGCGGGTACAATGGCCGTCTGGCGATTGGACGCCATGGCAGGACGTGGACGCAAATCAGCGCATCACGATCCGACCTTGATCAACGACGCCCTTCGCGCAGCCAGCCTCCGACAATAAAGCCTGCGGATAACAACAACACCAGCCAAGGTGGCAACAAAGACATTTGACGCACGTCCAAAGTCTCGTACGCTTCGCGGGGCGTAATGCCGATCCAACCGCGCCCTGCGGCGGGGCGGCCCGCCCGCACACTGCGCACAGATGGGACTCCGTCTTCTACCGCCAACACACCACCACGCCCAATCGCCGTTGCCGGGGTTAGGATGTCGCCGGTTGCGATGGTCTCTTCAAATTCACGGGGCGCGGCAGGGCCCAGGCCAATAACTCGCTCTAATGTGTCATCGCTTAACCGGTACAACCCGATCTCGGGGCCCGTATAGCTGCCTTCAAAAAAGCCGGGGCGTGTTTCGGTCAGTTCGATCACGGTTTGCGTGCCATCGGGGGCTGTTACCGTCACGGGACCCGCAGAATCTGACATGGTCCGGCGCACAATTTGCATTTGCTGGCCCTTGGCCTCTGCTGTCAGGGCTTCCTCTTCCAGCTCTGGTTCCCCCATCATCCAATGGGCAAGGCGGCGCAACAGTTCCAATTGTGGGCCGCCACCTTCGTAACCCCGTGACCAAAGCCACGCATGATCAGATGCAAGCAATGCGACCCGGCCTTCGCCTACGCGGTCCAGCATCAACAAGGGGCGATCATCCAGACCTGACATCACCACATGACCTGATCGGGGTTCCACCTCGACCTGACGCAACCAACGTCCCCAGTCGCCCTGCGCAGGCAATCCTTCGGTGACTGGATGACGAACACCATCATCGGTGACAGTTGGGCGGAAAGGTTCCTCTAACACGCGGGCGGTGGGTTCGGCTGGCAAAATGCGCCCGAGTGGAGAGCGAAAGATACTGGATGCAGCGGCAAAGTCTGGGCCTGCCGCAACCAACACAGCGCCGCCTTCGGTCACATAGTTCGAGACATTTTCCAGATAGATTGCCGGCAAAATGCCGCGCCGCTTATAGCGATCAAAGATAATCAGATCGAAATCCTGAATTTTTTCCAAGAACAACTCGCGCGTCGGAAATGCGATCAGGCTTAATTCCCCGACGGGCACACCGTCTTGCTTTTCCGGCGGACGCAGAATGGTGAAGTGCACCAAATCAACCGAGCTATCTGATTTCAACAAATTGCGCCATGTCCGACCACCCGGATGCGGCTCGCCGGAGACCAAAAGGACGCGCAAGCGGTCGCGTACACCGTTCATCTGGATCAGGGCGGTGTTGTTGCGTGTGGTCAATTCGCCTTCGGTTTCCGCGATCGTGAATTCAATCACGTTGCGCCCGCCATGGGGCAGGGTCACCGGCAGATCGAGATCTTGACCAATCGGAACTTGGAAAGATTGCGGGGTGGAACCATCCACGGACACCTGCAGTTGTGCAAAGGCCGCGGTGGGGGCGGCACCTTGGTCTTCGACACGCAAGGTCAAGGTGACCGGCTCGCCAATGATGGCAAAAGCAGGGGCGCCTTTGACGATCAGGCGACGATCCCAATCGTCAGAACGCCCGGTTTTCAGCAGATGAAATGGGGCTGGTAAATCCGGCAGCAATTCTGCGTCATGCACACGTCCGTCAGATACAGCAACCACACCCGCGATCCTGGATCGGGGTTCTTCTGCCATTGCTGCGGCAAGGGCCGTCATCAGTTGTGTGCCGGCATTGCCTTCGTCATCGGTAACTTCGATGCGCCGCAATTCGGTGTTTCCACGAGCCTCGATGGCGCGTGTTAACGATTGTATTGCTTCGTCTGTTTGCCCAGCGCGATCTTTCAGGTCTTGGCTCGCGGTTTTGTCTTCCAGCAATAGTACGATATCAGACAGCTCTTCGCGGTCTTCCTGCTGGAAAACGGGGCCCGTCAAGGCGGCGACAAGCACCACAGCGGCCGACCCTCGCAAGGCCCAACCGGACAAACCGCGGATTAACGCAAAGATGACAAAACCCACCGACAACGCGCCAAGACCCCAAATCACAGGCCAAGGCAATAAAGGCGAAAAGAGAAGAGATGAGATCATTGGCCCAACCTGTCCAGCAGCGCAGGCACATGGACCTGATCCGACTTATAATTGCCAGTCAACACATGCATGACCAGGTTGATCCCAAAACGATAAGACAGTTCTCGCTGACGTTCGCCCGCAAAGCCGCGACCAATCGGCAACATGGGTCCCCCGCCTGAATTGACGGCCCATGCAGACGCCCAATCATTGCCGCCGATGACCACCGGGGTCACACCATCATTTAGATTGCGGAACGGCATCCCGTCGATGGTTTCTGCATCCGGTGGCGCGGCTTCGACCCAAAGTTCGCTGCCAGTATGGCGGCCAGGGAAGTCTTGCAGCAGGTAAAACGTTCGGGTGATCACATGATCATCTGGCACAGGTTCAAGCCGTGGAATATCCAGTGGTGCCGCCAGTTGCTGCAGCTTGCGGGCATTTGGGCTGCTGGTTCCAAACCGGGTTAAATCCGCGTCGCGCGTATCAAAAAGGATCAGACCCCCGGACCGAAGATAGGCGTTCAACTTGGCATAGGCTTCTGTGGAAGGGCGCGGCTGGTTCGGGGATACAGGCCAATACAGCATTGGGAAAAACGCCAGCTCATCGACTTCCAGGTTTACGCCCGTTGGGTCGGACGGTTCCACACTGGTGCGAAAGAACAAGGCGTCTGACAGGCCGCGCAATCCTGCCTCGGACACCTCGTCAAGCTGCGTATCGCCCGTAAGAACATACGCCAAAGTCAGCTCCGCCGTCGCATTCAGGGCAAAATCGTCGACTTCTTGTGCGTTCGACGGCTGACTTGTCATCAGCGCGACCAAAACCAAAGCGCCTGTGGCGACACGGGGCCCATGCAGTCGCCCGGACAAAGCCAGAGAGGCGATGACATCGGCCATCAAAATCAACAATGCAAGAGCCAACAGAAGTCCTCCTAGGGGCAATTCACGGGCGGTATTCAGACCCAAGACTGTCACGCTTAATGGCCAGACCGCAGGTTCAAGGACCGTATCGGCAGTCACAACGTTGCGGGCCATGGCACGGTTTTCTGATTGGTAAACGCCGGGCGGCAGGTTGGGGCCCAATGGATCATCTAACATCCTTGGGCCTTCAATGCCCGCCAGATTGGTGGCGTCGCTTAACTGGCCGTTGCCGTCCAGAATGCGGGACGCCATCCAAACCGTGCCTTCCAGATCCTCGACAGTCGGTTGGGTCACGCCGGACACAACGGACAAGCGTTCCAGCATATCGACAAACAGCAACGACAAGGGCAAAGAAGACCATTCCGCATTTGCCGTCACATGGAACAGCACCACTTGACCCAAACCGATGGTTTTGCGGGTCACCATCGGGGTGCCATCTGTCAGCTGCGCGATGACACGGTCTGCCAGTTGCGGGTCAGGTTGGGCCATAACTTGTGACGTGATCCGAACGTCTTCTGGGATTTCCAAACCAAAGAAAGGCGACTCTTCGTCAAATGGGGCCAAAGCTTTGGGTTCACCCCAGCTCATTGCGCCGCCCACGGTCCGCCCGCCGGAACGCAGACGCACGGGCATCAACGGGTCTTCTTCACTGCGCGACACATTGCTGGCGGCGATGCGCGGCCCTGCAAATCGCAACAGCATGCCGCCAGCATCCACCCATTCAATCAGGGCTTCGGTTTCTGCGGGTGACAGGATCGCAACATCTGCCAGCACAATGACATCTGGATTGGCAGGCAAAACATCCCCAAGCGGGGCCCGCAACAAATCGACATGCGGCTCTAACGCCTGTTCCAAATAGTGCAGGGGCAGGAGCAATTGGAGGCCCTCGCGGTCTTCACGCCCTGCGATCAGGGCGACCTCGCGTTGGCGCAGCGTGTCATCAACCAACGTGGTGGCACCAGCACTTCTGTGGCCTTCAATGGTGAACCGGGTGATCCGGGCGCGTAATTCTGCAGGCAAGGACAGGTCTGTTTCTGCAAAAGTCTCACCCTGGGCAAATTCCGTCGGAACGCGCGCCAAAACGGCTGCATTTCCGGCAGGATCCGTGCCTTGGGCCAGCAACGTCACATCGCGTGCCGGGCCTGCATCGGGGCGCACAGCCTGCAGTGTCACGATGCCATCACCATAGGTGGCTGGACGCACAGCAAGCGGGCTTAACCCGCCCTGCATTGCGGTCACAGATCCTTTGTTTTCCAGTGTTTCAATCAATGTATCCTGACCCGCATACTGCAACCCGTCGCTCAGCCACAGGGTGTCAAACGCGTCCAACGCTGCCAGCATATTAGTCACAGATGCAAGCATCTGAGGATTGGGTTGCCATGCATTAGGCTGCAAGGCTGCGAGCCTTTCCGCCACGGCCGAGGGCGCTTGGAATACGGGTTCTTGGGGATCGCTTAACACCAGCAACGCGGCAGACCGGCTTTGCTGTGCAGCTTTTTCCAGCTGGACCAAACCAGCCTCGCGGGATCGCGCCCAACCGGGTGCGCCTGCCCAACTGGCATCCACAACCACCAGCAAAGGCCCATTGCCGGACGTGCTGTCCGCATCCGGGTTCAAAATGGGCCCCGCAAGCCCAATAACCATCGCAGCAACTGCCAGCATCCGCAGCAAAAGCAGCCACCAAGGGGTGCGATCCGTGACGGTATCGTCGTCGTTCAACCCCAGCAACAGCGCCACACCGGGGAACCGGCGGCGCAGCGGGGCAGGCGGGACAGCCCGCAAGATCAACCACAGAATTGGCAGCACAATCAGTGCCAGCAAAAGCCACGGGGCCGCAAAGCCGATACCGCCCAAAATGGTCATACGGACACTCCCATTGCGCGATACAGCCACAAAAGCCCCGATTGCGCGGATTGATTGGTGTGATGCGTGTAAAACTGCCACCCAGCCAAGGCACACAGCTCGCTCAGCTCGGCCTTGCGATCTGCTAAACGTTGCAGATAACGGTCGCGCAGATCCCCTGCTTTCAGGGTTTCATGCGCCAATGTTCCGCCCATGCTTTCAAAAATGGTTCTGCCTTTGAAGGGGAAGGCTTCTTCTGTTGGGTCAAGGATCTGCATCATGACACCGCGCACTCCGCGGTCGGCGGCCTTGGCAAGGGCCAGTTTGACCTCGTCAATCGGCCCCATGAAGTCAGACACAAACAAAGCCCGTGCATTTGGAATCATGGCCCGATGTTCCGGGGCGCTGTAGTCTATGTCATCCGCATCGCTTAGGAATTCCGCAAGCCGCAGAATTTGGGCGTTGCCACGACGCGGTGGCAAATCGGTGCCTGTTAAACCAACGCGCTCCCCGCCTCGGACCAATAGAATGGACAAAGCCATTCCCATCAGGCGGGCACGGTCCCCTTTGCTGGGCAGATCCTTGTCGCTGGAAAATTGCATGGATGCACCGCGATCCACCCAAATCATCACAGATTGCGCAATTTGCCATTCGCGCTCGCGCACGAATTGTACATCCCCTTGCGCCGACCGCCTGTGGTCGATCAGCCTGCGACTGTCCCCAACCTGTGCCGGGCGGTATTGCCAGAAATCGTCCCCCATTCCCGCACGCCGACGACCGTGATCCCCCAGCAGAACAGCGCCCGCCAGGTTTTCAGCCCGTGCCAAAAGCGCAGGAAAGCGGGCGGCTTCGGTCTCTGCCTGCGCGCGGAGTTGGAGGGCGTCGCTCACGCGGCGACCTCATGGCGCGCAAGGCCGCGGGCGGTGTCTTCGATCAGGTCAGACAGGCTTTCACCCCGTGCACGGGCGGCAAATCCCAACGCCATACGGTGGCTTAGAACAGGGCGGGCCATGTCGATCACGTCTTCAGCGGATGGCGCCAGACGCCCATCCAGCAGCGCTTTGGCCCTTACCGCCAACATAAAGGCCTGCGCCGCACGGGGGCCGGGGCCCCATGCCACAGTTTCTTTGACCTTGGCAGACGCATTTTCCTCTTCCGGGCGGAAGGCGCGGACGAGATCCAGGATCAGTTCCACAACGCTGTCACCCACAGGCATACGCCGTAGCAAGGTTTGCGCCTGAAGCAGTTCGTCGTTTGTAAACACTGCTGTCGCTTCACCCGTTTCCACACCCGTGGTGGCGATTAGAATGTCGCGCTCTGTCGCGCGATCTGGATAGGGTACGTCGATTTGCACCAAGAACCGGTCCAATTGCGCCTCGGGCAGCGGATAGGTGCCCTCTTGTTCGATCGGGTTTTGCGTGGCCAGCACATGAAATGGCGTTCCAAGGGGGCGGTCTTGCCCGGCAACGGTGACGGTCTTTTCCTGCATCGCTTGCAACAATGCAGACTGCGTGCGCGGTGAAGCCCTGTTGATTTCATCCGCCATGAGCAACTGGCAGAATATCGGCCCTTCAATAAAGCGGAAGGACCGCGTGCCATCTTCGGCCGTGTCCAGAACTTCTGACCCCAGAATATCTGCAGGCATCAGATCTGGCGTGAACTGAATGCGATTTCCATTCAGCCCCATCACCGTGGACAACGTTTCCACCAACAATGTTTTGCCCAAACCGGGAAGACCGATCAGCAACCCGTGCCCGCCGCACAGCAATGCAGTCAGCGTCAGCTCGACCACGCGTTCTTGTCCGATGAAGCGTTTGGTGATCGAGGCCTTGGCCTCGGTCAGTTTGTTGCCCAGTGCTTCTATCTCGGCCACGAGGTTTTCCGTATCGCCCATGACTTCCCCTTTGATGTGTCTATATGCTGCAGATAAGACTATAGCGCTCTAAGGGAAGTACAAACGCAATGTCTGCACAAAAAACCGTGACGCCAAGCGCAGAAGGGCTCGCAGCCTCTGTTCGTGCAACAAAATCACGCGGATTGCCGCCAGTCCACCTGTGGAATCCGCCATTTTGTGGCGATTTGGACATGCGCATTGCCCGTGATGGCACTTGGTTTTACCAAGGAACCCCCATAGGGCGCTTTGAATTGGCGCGATTATTTGCATCGATTCTCAAGCTTGAGGACGGCAAATATTTTCTTGTGACACCGGTCGAAAAGGTGGGAATCACGGTCGACGATGCGCCCTTTGTGGCCGTCGACTTTACCGTGTCTGGTGATGGTTCTGATCAAGTTCTGACCTTTGAAACAAATATGGGTGATCTGTCAGAAGCGGGCCCTGAAAACGCAATCCGTGTTGAACGGGACCCAGAATCAGGGGAACCGTCTCCGTATATTCACATTCGTGCGGGGCTTGAGGCTCTGATTGATCGCAAAAGTTTTTATCGTTTGGTCGATATCGGCGCGCATTATGACGATTGGTTTGGTTTGTGGTCCAAGGGCACGTTCTTTCCCATCATTCCGTCAGCGGACTTGTCCGACTGAGTCCCCAAAACGCCCAAGAAATGTACTCTGAGTACAGCTCTCGGTCAGAAATCAAAGCAGTTTGTGAAACGGTGCGCGGAACAGGGCTTTAGCGATCAATGTCCGTGTGAAACGGGGGGCGGTTAACACTATATTAATAAAGTTAACGCTTTGATTTCTTGGGTGGGTGAAAAGTTAATTTCGGTTTTTCAAAGCTTTCGCGACGTTTGTGTTGCGTATTTTTTCAAGGTGATTTTTGTGAAACTGGCAGCCAATTTGTCACTTCTCTGGCAAGAACTTCCTTTTCTTGACCGTTTTGATGCAGCCGCCGCTGCTGGATTTCCTGCGGTCGAGGTTCTGTTTCCCTATGACATAAGCGTGCGTGACATGCAGATGGCTTTGCGGCGCAATGGGTTACGGATGATTTTGATGAATGGACCGCCGCCAAATTATGCCGGCGGTCCGCGTGGGTTTGCGGCGATCCCGGGCGGTCGTGATCGGTTTCGCCACGATATGATACGGTCTTTTCGATATGCCGAGACATTGGGCGTGCAGTTTTTGCACGTGATGGCTGGAAATTCTAACGGTCCGGATGCGTTTGATGCCATGGTCGACAACCTGCGATGGGCGTCACGGAACGCACCAAAAGGGCTGACGCTAACAATTGGTCCGTTTTCAAAGGCGGATATGCCAGGGTACTTTCTGTCTGACTACCGGATGACCGCCCGTATTTTGGATGCGGTGCGCAAACCCAATGTGCGTCTGCAATATGATAGTTATCAGGCCGACATGATCCACGGGGATGCTGTGGAAATTTGGCGCAGGTTTGGATTACGTGCCGCACATGTCCAACTGGGGGATTCTCCTGAATCTGTTGCGCCGTTCGAAGGCAGAATAGATTTCCCTATGTTGTTCCGCGAAATCGAAAACAGCGGGTATCAAGGATGGATCTCGGCGCATTACAAGCCCGGGCAACGCGCGACCGAAGAGTCGTTGCGTTGGATCAAGAAATTGAAATTCGCCGCGTGAGCTAAAGCTCACCTTACGGGTTGGTCTGATCCCAGTCCTTCAAAAATCGCTTGGGCGCCATGGACCGCCACGTTGATCTCAGTCTTGCTTCTGCCCAGCCTTCGTCAATCAGCCCACCTGCCACCAGGATCAGGTTGTGGGATTCATAGTGTTTGTGAAATGGAAACGTTTCTGGATCCGCAGTGCGCAGCATATCGCGTTCATCTTTGTCACATTTAAACAACGCGGCTTCCATGTATGGCGACCACCAGACCCACAGCTTGCCATGTGCCTTTAAGACGTCATTGCCCCAACTGGTGGCTTCTTCGACCTTGGGCAAGTCCAACCCAAGTGCAAAGGCTTTCATCTCTGGCCAATCTTGGATCATTGCGATGGCTCCCACTGATTTGATCACCCCCTATGATAGCACAGTTAATGCGCTTCGGCCCAATGCGCGCCGGTGCCAGCCTCGACGACCAGATCAACATCCAGCTTCACAACCGGATCACAGGCATTTTCCATCACGTCTTTGGCCGTCTTGATCAGCGCGTCTTCAGCGCCTTTTTCAACCTCGAACAGCAGTTCGTCGTGCACTTGCAACAGCATCTTTGCAGGCTGACCTTCGATGGCTGCGGGCATGCGGATCATCGCGCGCCGGATAATGTCAGCGGCGGTGCCTTGGATCGGGGCGTTGATCGCGGCGCGATAGGCAAAGCTGGCTTTTGGCCCCTTTGCGTTGATTTCCGGCGTGTGGATACGCCGCCCGAACAGTGTTTCAACCCGGCCATGCTCTTTGGCGAATTCTTTGGTGTCGGTCATATAGTCTTTGATGCCGGGGAAACGCTCAAAATACCGGTCAATGAACCCTTGTGCCTCTTTGCGCGGAATCCGCAGATTGCGCGCAAGGCCAAAGCCGGAAATGCCGTAAATCACACCAAAATTGATTGCCTTGGCCTGACGGCGCACGTCTGGTGTCATTTCATCAAGCGGCACGCCGAACATTTCGGATGCGGTCAGCGCGTGAATGTCCAAGCCGTCTTTGAACGCCTGTTTCAGCTCGGGGATACCTGCGATATGGGCCAAAATACGCAGTTCGATCTGCGAATAGTCGAGTGCCACCAGCGTCTTACCCTCTTCGGCGATGAATGCCTCGCGGATGCGGCGGCCTTCTTCGGTGCGGATCGGGATGTTCTGCAAGTTCGGATCGGTGGAGGCCAACCGCCCGGTCGAGGCCCCGGTGATCGCGTAAGACGTATGTACGCGCCCCGTTTCGGCGTTGATATGCGTCTGCAACGCGTCGGTATAAGTCGACTTAAGCTTAGAGAGTTGCCGCCAATCCAGTACCCGCGCGGGCAATTCATGTTCTGTCGCCAAGTCTTCAAGCACATCCGCGCCGGTGGCGTATTTGCCCGTCTTGCCGCGCTTGCCGCCCTCCAACCCCATTTTGTCGAACAGAATGTCCCCGACCTGCGCCGGAGAGCCAACATTGAATGTCTCGCCCGCCAGCTCGTGAATTTCGGCTTCAAGCCCCGCCATCTTCTGGGCAAAGGCGTTGGACATGCGCGACAGCACTTCGCGATCCACTTTGATCCCCGACATCTCCATGCCGGCCAGCACGTTGACCATGGGGCGTTCCAGCGTTTCATAAACCCGCGTAACGGACCGTTCATGCAGCTGCGGCTTGAACAACTTCCACAGGCGCAAGGTGATATCTGCGTCTTCGGCGGCGTATTTCACCGCGTCATCCACAGGCACTTTGTCGAAGGTGATCATCGACTTGCCGGAACCCAATAGGGACTTAATTGGGATTGGTGTGTGGTTCAGATACCGTTCCGACAGCGCATCCATACCGTGGTTGTGCTCGCCTCCATGCAGCGCATAGGACATCAGCATTGTGTCATCAATTGGTGCGATTTCGATCCCAAGACGCCGGAAAATCTTGGCGTCGTATTTCATATTTTGCCCGATTTTGATGACCGACGGATCCTCTAGCAAGGGCTTGATCATCGCAAGTGCTTCTTCGAACGGCATCTGCCCTTCGGCCAACGCGTCAGAGGCAAACAAATCATCGCCGCCATCCGCCTTGTGGATCAGCGGCACATAACAAGCCTCGCCCGGTTCCACGCACAGACAGATGCCCACCAAATCGGCGACCATTTCATCCAAGCCCGTGGTTTCCGTGTCCACCGCGATCCAACCGCGTTTATAGGCCGCGTCG